>JBKCAB010000407.1:0-3509 GCA_046307935.1 Bacteroidota bacterium
CCATCATTTTCAGATCCTGAGGTTGCACCGATCGCTGCGAAAAAGGCACCATAGAAAAAATAGCCTGCAATGAAGAAAACCACAAAAAAGGTCAGCATAGTACCGAACTGTACGCGCTCATACACGAGATCAACGAACTCATTGTATTCCCGGGCAGCGAAGAGTTGATCCAATGAATTTTGCTGTTTGATCTCGGCGGTTTGTTGCATGACATTCAAGTTGGATGCATCCAGCTGATCAATGAAAAGGAATTCTCGCATCAGAAATAGCCCCCCCGCAATGATTACAGTCCAAACTGCGAATTGCAAAAAGGCTGAAATACCTATTCCTCCGATCTTCCCGAGCATTAACTGACGTGGATTGACTGAAGCAAGCAATACCTCAACGATACGGTTACTCTTTTCACGCGTGATACTTCGCAGGATCGTCATTCCAAAAAGCGCGATGAAAACAAAAATAACTGATCCAAAGAAAAATCCTACCCATCCGCGTTTATCCGATGCCGTATCGTACGGATCATACACATTGCGAAAAGCAACATTCATCGGTTGTTTGATCTTTCGGAAATCAGATACAGTAAGGTCTGTGAACTCGTCGACCATTCTTTCCTCCAGACGTCTCTCTACATGAAATTGCACACGCGTCTGCATGCGTACTGCCGGTTTTTCACGGAAGAATACAAAAACAGTTTTATTCTGCAGAACTTTCTCATTGATCTCCACCAACGCATCGAACTGCTGAAATCGCTTACTGTCGCGAAACTCTTCGATCTCAAGGTAGGCATCCGCAAAGGAATAAGTCACTGATCGGTCCTCATTTGCCAAGATCTTATTCTCCATAACCCCTCGTGGATCAGCAATGAGCACGTTCCAGCGCTGTTTGCCTTCTCCTCCAATTGCAAACAACATGTACGTGATGAGAAGAATCAACATGGGTCCTAAAAAAGACATGAGGATGAACGACCGTGATCCAATCCTTTCTCTCAATTCACGCAGAGCAATGAGCCAGCTATTACGCATGATCTACCTCCTTTCCCTTGCTGACAAGCTCCAGGAAAATATCCTGCATGGAGGGCAATACCTCCCAAGCAGCTTCTATCTTCACCTGTCCCATTATTACTTTCAGCAGATCATCAAAGGTATTCTCTCCTCTCATTCGCAACCTGACAACAAATCGATCATCACCCATTACCTCCTTATCTTCGATCTCAAATCCTGCCCACAAAGCATTGACGAAAGCGATCATATTGCCTCGGAAACGAACAGCATACAGGCCTGTTTTTCTGCTTTCCTGCAATTCAGTTACACTGCCTTCCACTACTTTTCTGGAGTGATCGATCAATGCCACTCTGTCGCAGATCTCCTCTACGCTTTTCATGTTGTGACTTGACAGAATGATCGTCTTTCCTTTCGATTTCATAGCGATAAGCTCCTGCTTGATAAGCTCCACATTCAGCGGATCGAAACCGGAAAAAGGTTCATCAAGGATCAATAATGTTGGTTCATGAAGAACTGTACAGATGAACTGTACCTTCTGGGCCATTCCTTTTGATAACTCCTCTATACGCTTTTTGCGCCAATCCTTTATATCAAACCGCTCTATCCAAAACTCGAATTTCTGTTTCGCATCGGATTTTGACAAACCCCTCAGCTGACCAAGAAACAAGGCATGATCCTGAACTGTCATTGTACGATAAAGACCTCTTTCCTCCGGCAAGTAACCAATATTTTCTAAATGCTGCTGGGTCATCAGATCACCTTTGAACCGGACGTACCCCGAATCCGGTTGAATGATACGGTTGATCACCCGTATCAGTGTGGTTTTTCCTGCTCCGTTCGGGCCAAGTAAACCATAGATCTCACCGGCATTGACAGTAATGGAAACATCATCCAGTGCCACCTTTCGGTAGAAAGCTTTGGATATGTTCTTTACTTCAAGCATTACGGGATTTAACACAGTATAAATCTACTGTTTTTTCTTTTTCGATCTGTGCGAATAACAAACCTCTTCGTCTATTCGTGCGGTTCAAACTGATCAAACAGACGCCTTTTCCATTCTTTCCAGCGGTAGACACGTGAAAAACAAATTGCCAATAGTGGCATTAAAACCATCAATGTCAGAATAGAATCCCAACCAAACGAGGGTGGAGCAGTATCCAGAAACAACGCATCCGTCCTGAAAGCTTGCCAGTCATTGGTAACGATCAACGCAGCAAAGATATTGTTGGCAGCATGGAAACCCATTGCCAGTTCGATACCATCATCCATCAAGGTTATGATACCGAGGAAAATACCCGTTCCTATGTAATACAGTAGGGCGATATCTCCGATCTTATCTACCTCTGGATTGGAGGCATGGATCAAACCGAAAAGTACACCGGTGAAAAGGACACTAAGCCATCCTTTTCTGAAAACGGCACCGGATAACTGTAGGAGATATCCTCTGAATAATAGTTCCTCACAAGTAGTTTGCAGTGGGATCATTAGCAGAGATACAAGTATTAGCCCAGTGAATGTTTTCGGATCATAATTCCATACCACAGTTCCAGAGTTCACAGATAGCACGACAAACAACGTACCCATCAAAAGGAACCAAAGTAAAAAAGAGAACGCAATCCTTTTCCAGCTAAGTTGCTTTCTTTGGGTGAACAATGAACGAATGGAACGTTTGAGAATGAACCTTGCACTTGCCATTAATAGAATGAGCGAAAGAATGAAAGGAACAAGCAGTAAGGCAAGAAAGGTATTGAATCCAATGGATTCAGCCATGAAACGAGTATCGTCTATCGTCTCCGGTCGCAGTAGGTCTTGATCACCCAAAACAATCAATAAGGGAAACTGACCCAAAAAGTAGGCAAGTAAAACCAATGAAACGGTCAGGATATGCTGCGGCCAATTCTTTGTGCGCAAATCCGAAAGAAAGAAAGGTCTCATAGACTATTTATTAATTGGAAAACCCGCCTACATATAGCGGGTCTTTCTTTATTTATCGGATCGCTCATTTTTCATTGAAACATATCCTTCATTCTTCCGAAGAAATTCTTTCCGCCTTTATCCGGTTGAGGCTTGAAGTTTTCTCTGTCCTTCAATTTTTCGAGTATTTCCCTCTCCTCCTTGGATATCTTCTCTGGTGTCCAGACATTGATGTGTACGAACAAGTCACCTTGTCCATACCCCTGAAGGATCGGCAATCCTTTCCCTTTCAGTCGCAGCACTTTTCCACTTTGCGTTCCAGGATCAACCTTGATCTTTGCTTTACCGTTTATCGTGGGTATCTCGATGGTCTCCCCTAATACAGCGTCAATAAAGCTAACAAATGCTTCATGATGGAGGTTTTCTCCGTCTCTTTTCAGATCCGGATGTTCAATCTCTTCTATCACGACGATCAAATCTCCTGGAATTCCATTGAACGGGCCGGCGTTGCCCTTTCCGGTCACTGAAAGTTGCATGCCTTCCTCTACACCACCCGGAATTTCGATCTCGATCACTTCCTCCTGTCGCTTTAAACCA
>JBKCAB010000408.1:0-17508 GCA_046307935.1 Bacteroidota bacterium
CCGCTGACTGGGAAGGAAACACTTTTACGATCTCAAATCTTGGCATGTTTGGAATAGAACAGTTTACTGCAATCGTCAATCCGCCGGATAGCTGCATTCTTGCAGTTGGCGGTATCAAAGAAGTTCCTGTGGTAAAGAATGGACACGTTGTTCCCGGAAACGTAATGAAAGTTACACTTTCTTGTGATCACCGTGTTGTGGATGGCGCAAGTGGGGCTGCCTTTCTTCAGACATTCAAGAGTTATATGGAAAGTCCTGTCAGCATGCTTCTGTGATTTTATCAACACAGTTAGCGCTGAATTGAAATTTAGCTAAATTCGTTGAACTGAGTTATTTGCTTTTAAGGATTATGAAAAAGACTACTACTATGTTAGCGCAGGCTTTTGCGCTCATCTTTTTGTTTTATCACTACAGCTTTTCTCAAGCGAACATCAAAGTAAAGGTTGTCAGTGTTGCAGTGCTCAACAATGTAGACTGTGATGGTTTTTTAACCGGAAACAGTGACTTTGTTCTTGAGTATGTTGCTACCGATAATACCATGGGATATTCAAACAACAATCCCGTTCTCTTCGGTTTTCTTGGTGATTTCAATCATGCTTTTGTGAACGGCAACAATGGTGCATGGACCAGAACTTCACCGAGTGGTGATATCAATCCAAATGACGGTATATTCTTTAATCATGACTACGTCTGTCCTAGTGATATTCCATCGAACATTTCCGTTGAATGGCAGGGTTATGAGAATGACGCACCGACGAATTACGATCTCACGGGTGGTACTTTTTCTGAGCTCAGAACGAATGGTCAGACCGGAAATATAGCTGTACCGGCTTTTTCAGGAACAGCGACACAAACTTTTACTGCAAGTGGATCCAGTGGCTGTGGGACGCAAAATTATCAGATAACGATTCAGGTGATCAGAACAGATTTTGCAACAGTGGAATTGACAGATGACATTTGTGATGCACCGCAGTTGAATCTTAATACTACCTACAATTACAGTTGGTGTCCTGCCGCATCCCTCGAGTCGAATGAACCTCACCGAAACGAAGTGAGTGCTAACGGTTCTGTCTGGTTTCGATTTGTTGCACCTGCAAGTGGTGCGGTTACGATTACAACAGATCTAGGAGGAACAGAGTTTGGTACATATTTCGAGGTTTATCACGCTGCGGATGGATCTTCTTGCACTACAGGACTCGAACCGTTAACAGCTAACCTCATTAAGGATAAATTCGAGTATTTATCTCATCACGAATTTTCGGATGGCACAGACTTTTTAGGTATTGACCCAGAGGCGGAGATTACACTCGATGCATGTGATCCATTGGCACCTTTCAGTTATCAAAAAGTTATTCCCGGACAGACCTATTATGTTCAGCTAACATCCGACGATCCGGGTACGAGGGGTTTTTATCAGGTACGCGTGAATTCACTGGCTGGTGCAGGATATAGCTTTGAAGATATACCTTGTTTATCATCGCAGGTCTTCCCAGGAATCGTTCAGATCAGTTCTTCGGCAGGATCACCCATAACAGCCAACCTCGGATTTGGTTGTGCCTACGATGGAGGAAATGACTTCGGTGAGACCGGTGCTCCGCATACATCATCAAATCCGAATGACTATCATGCCTACGACTACAACCATGTAGGTGTTAATAATTTGGTCATGAATGAGAGCGTTTGGCTCAACTTCATTGCGCCGAATTCCGGAAGAATGGTTTTCGAAACCGATTACCAGAGTTCAATCTACTCTGAAAGTGGAGCTCTTTTCGGTTTTGATGATCGTTTTGCTCCTGGAGTTCCGTTAGACTTCTCATGTGCAAACCTTGAGAATCTGTACGCTGTGGATGGTGCTTTGAACGGTCTTTTCGGTGGATCTGTTGAAAGCGCTAGGATTGAAGCAAGATGCCTTGAACCCGGGTACCGCTATTATGGCATGGTCGATCCGGCGAATAACTTGACCGCCCTGTCTGCTCAGGATATAGATGCATGGTTGTATGATCCCTCTGTGGTCGATCCTTCAACAAATCCCCCGGATAACGATATATTATGTTTGGCGATCGCGAATTCCCTTTATGAAGTTCCTGTGACGCCTGCCGGATCGACTCCTTCTTTCGAAGCTGTAGCCGGAACAAATGTGTGGGCATGTCGCGAATACTTGGCAGGAGAACCTGCTGCACATCCTGATCAGAACGAAAGGGCAGATCAAACGGTATGGCATTATTTTGTTGCCCCACCATCAGGTGCAGTTGAAATGAACCTGAGAGCATATATCGATCTGGATACGCTACGGTACAATGTCTTTGAATTACTGAATGGGACGGAATGTTACGGTGGTTTGAATCCAGCTACATATACTGAAGATGGTTCCAGAACTACCCCCGAGATCTTACCTTTATTGCAGGGATCTGCAGGATTTACCGGTACACAGGAATCAGTATGTTGTCTGGTTCCCGGCCAGATATACGCCATACAACTGGATGGTGGTTCTCCGGGCGATGAAGGGCAGTATATTATTGAATATATCCGTGAAGTAGAAAGTGATGCCGGAGATGTACTCGTCCAACTAGCCAATCTGGATACCGTTACGGTTGTATCAACAGATACTGCATTCATATGCTTTGGGGACAGTTTTGAACCGGGTATCATGCTAAATGGTATTGGTGAATCTACACAAGACATTCCTTCTTGTCTGACACCGGGGTTTGTGATTCATTCGGTGAACCCTGTACCTGATCTAGTTGCAAATACCGGATTTACCTTCATTGACTCAACGCAAACGGTAGGAGGAGTCTTTACAAACGATACAGATGGTTCAGGCTCTTTCGGTAATCCAGCTTTCAATACTGTTTATTTTGTGTCTCCTATGGCAGATGAACCCGCCAATTGGGGCGATCTGACTTGTATAAGTTCAACTGTGGAACCAGGTATTCCTGTTGTATTTCTGCAGCCGGTTGTTCCGGTTTCCAATTACAACAATACACTCTGTCAGATTACCTTTACGGCTTCGGGAGGTCTGGCACAGTACAACGGTTCTCAATTCTCTTATGCAATTGAGGATGGAGGCATGAACCTCGTCGATGTTGGAACTTTTAACGCAGGAACTAATGTAGTTTTTGATGTACCTGCAGCTCAGATCTTTACGATTTCAGTCACGGATGGTGCTTGTCCGTATACATTCACAGTTGATGCTACCGCGTGTGCAAATCCTTGTATAATAAGTCCTAATCTCAATTATGTGAACACCTCTATTTGTCAGGGAGAAACGATCTTCCTGGAAGGAGCTCTTCAAAATACTCCGGGACTATACACGGATGTGTTTACCGGGTCAAATGGGTGTGATAGTACGGTATTTACTACCCTTACAGTTCTTGATCCATCTGAGTTCGAGCAGGTATTCACGATCTGTGATGGAAGCTCAGTAACGGTAGGCTCGAACGTTTACAATGTTTCAGGGGTGTACACAGATATCTTCACTGCAGCCAACGGTTGTGACAGCACGGTCACCACTACGTTGTTCGTCGAATCAGTGCTTACTTCCAATCAGAGTGTGACGATTTGTGAAGGTGACGCTTACAATTTTAATGGAACAGACTACACGACAACAGGAACATATACAGCGGATCTCACTGCAGTTGGAGGTTGCGATTCTATTGCTACCCTATTCCTGACCGTTAACCCGATTGTGAATGGATCTGTCAGTGCAACCATCTGCTCCGGACAATCTTTTACATTCGGATCGCAAACATTGAATTCAACCGGAACTTATTCTCAAACTATCAGTGCTGCGAATGGGTGTGACTCGATCGTTACGCTTTATTTAACGGTGAACCCACCTTTAATCGGATCTGAATCGGTTAGTATTTGTCAGGGTAACAGCTATACATTTGGATCACAAACGTTGATTTCCTCTGGTACTTATACTGAATCATTTACGACTGCTACCGGATGTGATTCTCTTGTAACATTGTACCTTAACGTTAACCCTCCGCTGGCAGGAAGCAGTGCTGCCACGATTTGTTCCGGACAGACGTACATCTTCGGGTCTCAGATTCTTAATACCTCAGGAACCTATACAGAAACTTTCATTACAGCATCAGGATGTGATTCTGTTGCCACATTGTACCTAACTGTCTCTCCTGCAATTACATCTAGTTCCTCAGCAACGATCTGTTCCGGCCAGACCTATTCATTCGGCACACAGCAGTTGACACTGGCGGGTTCATACACTGAAAATTTCCAGACAGCATCAGGTTGCGATTCTGTTGCCACATTGTTCTTATTCGTGGATGATGCCCCTGAGTACTTTACAGATACGACAATTTGCATCGGAGAAACTTATCTTTTTGGTTCCCAAACGCTAGTCACATCAGGTGTTTATGATGAATTCCTTCAGTCTGTAGATGGATGCGATTCATTGGTTCATCTAGAGCTTTCAGTGATCGACTGTACGGTTCCGTTCGAGATCAGTAACATGGTTACACCGAATGATGACGGTCAAAATGATACCTGGAATATTTCTGATTTCTCTCAGATTACTGGCTGTACAGTCACTATCTACAATAGATGGGGCCAACCGGTGTACACTACGAATGAGTATCAGAACGAGTGGTCGGGAACTAAGGACAACGAACCACTGCCGGATGGGGTGTATTATTATTCCATTTTATGTGATGATGTTGAATACAAAGGAACGATCAATCTATTCCGATTCAAGAAATAAGACTCGAAACACGATGAAAAAGAACATAAAGATCATTGGACTTTTGATTGCAACATTTTTGCTGTCAGAATTGAATGCACAGCAAACACCACAGAGCAATCTTTACGGTTTTAATGGATATTCCATGAATCCTGCTTATGCAGGTGCCAGCGGGTGTACAGAGGTGTATTTCTCTCATCTGAATCAGTGGGTAAAGGTTGAAGGCGCCCCTACGACGAGCCTTGTTTCGGCTAATTCAAGAATCGGAAGGCAGCTGGGCTTGGGTGCCAATGTACTGATCGATAAATTAGGTATGCTTCAGCAAGTAGCGGCATCCGGAACAGCAGCTTATGGGTTCAAAATTGCGGGTGAACATGACGTCCGATTTGGAATCACTGCTGGCTATTATCAGTTCAGGGTTAATCCCGAGGGTGCGATCGTTTTCGATGGGAATGATGTGATCGTGAACGGGGGCGCTCAGTCTGCATCAAGTATAAACAGTGAGGTAGGATTTTTGTACCGGTTCAAAGGCCTCGAAGTTTCACTTGCCTCTCGTCAGGTGATCCAGTCTTTTTCGAATTTCGGATATTCTGGTCTCGATGGATACGGATTAAGGAGACATATGATCGGCTATATGGGTTACCGGTTCAATTTAACCGAGCGTATCGGGCTTAAACCATCCGTTTTTTACAAAGGGATCAATAATGTTTCGCAAGTCGATTTTAATCTGGATGGCGATTATCGGAATTTGATCCACGCAGGTCTCGGATACCGTTTGAATGTTGGAATTATTGGTCGTGTCGGCGTTAATGTACGTGATCTCTTCTTTATAGGCTACGGTTACGAAGCTCCAATGCAAAATATAGCAAAATACTCCAGCGGCTCACATGAGGTAATTCTAGGTCTTAAACTTTGTCGCCGTAAGAAAGAGCCATTTGCTGACTCTTTGTACAACAGAGATTTGGTGCAGGAAATCATGGTGGATACTATTTATCAAACAATCATGGACACGCTGGTTGTTGAACGAATCGATACCGTATTCATCGGTCAGCCTGCTGTAACTGACCAGGAGGCCAACAGAGTATTGGATCTGGCATCAAAATCATTGGAATTCGAAAATGACAAAGCGATCATCCTGAAACGTTCATACGGGGAGCTCGAATCACTTGTGAATATCATGCTTTTACGTCCAGATCTGCGAATCCAGTTGGAAGGGCATACCGACAATAATGGTTCAGAAGCGTACAACTTGGAGCTATCGAAGAATAGGGTACAGGCAGTTAAAGATTTCCTTGTTGCAAATGGAGTTAATCCGGATCGCATTGATCTGAGCTTTTTCGGAGAGTCCAAACCTATTGCTGACAATAGCTCAGAGGAAGGGCGCCAGAAAAACCGTCGGGTGGTAATGAAATACTTGCAAAAATGAGTTGTTCCGTAGTGGTCAGATATGTGGCCATCTATGTCTTTACGGTGACGTCCAGCTGTTGTCTGTCTCAAAATCAGGGGTGTACCGATCCTCAGGCACAGAACTATGACCCATCCGCCATTGAAAATAATGGCTCTTGTCAATATGCGACCACTACTGTTTCGCCGATTTTTTCTTGGGATTTACCGAATCAAGTAAGCGAGACATCCGGCCTGATCCATTTCAATGGTTCGCTTTGGACGCATAATGACAATGCGGATGTTCATCTTTATCAAATTGATACCACTGCAAATCCTGTCACATTGAATGGAGTGGCGCTGAGCTTGTTGACGAATATAGACTGGGAAGAGATCAGTCAGGACAGTGCCTTTGTGTACATCGGTGACACTGGGAATAACGGTAATGGAAACAGAACGGATCTTAAAATTTTAAGGATTAATAAGAACTCCTTGTTGTCTCAAGAACCACTTATAGACACGATTTGGTTCGCATATTCTACTCAGACAGATTTCACAGGAACTGGCCCAAATAATTCAGATTATGATTGTGAGGCATTCGTTGTGATGGGAGATAGCATCATTCTCTTTACTAAAGAATGGGTTTCCAACAAAACAAGAGTGTTCGGGTTCCCGAAAGAGCCAGGCACTTACCAAGCGAGCTTTCTTTACGAGCACAATATCAACGGACTCGTAACAGGAGCTACCTACCACGCATCATCGAATTTAATCGCATTGAGTTGTTACACTGAGACATTACAGCCTTTCTTGTATGTGCTATACGACTATCCGCCTTCGAATATATTTAATGGTAACAAACGCCGTTTTGGACTTAATTTAATGTTTCATCAAGTCGAGGGTATCACGACCATTGATGGAAAGAATTTTTACGTTTCCAATGAGTATTTTGAACAATCAATAATTTCAACGGCGCAGAAATTGCACCGAATCAATCTGGGTGAATATTTATCCAATTTTATAGAAGGAGTAGGTTTTCCTGAAGATTTCAAAGAATCTTTTTCAGTTTATCCCAATCCGATATCCGATCATTTGACGATCAAGTGTACGGATCAATTTGTAGGCCGTGAATTCACCATTTTCGACATAAGTGGACGAATTCATTTCAGAAGTCGATTCGATGCTCAGGTAACTTATGTGCCTGCCGTTGAACTTCAAAGCGGCGCATTCTTGTTTATGAGCGTAAGTGGGAGCGAACAAGTAGTTGAGATTGGTAAATTTTGATGCACTTCCCCAAAACATTCTACGAGTAGACCAAGTTGTCAGGTTAAATTCGATCAATTAAATAGTTCTATCGCTGTTAAAGAAAAACGGGAGGTCTGCGAATATCGAATTTTGCACTTGAAAAAATACTGGACGTATTCCTGATCGACATCAAAAAGCTTTTATTTCCGCCAATAGGAGTTAAGTTAATGGACAGCGCCCAACAGTGCATATCCCTGGTAAGCGCCAAACGCGCATTCGTGATCCGCAGCTCTTTCAGATCCGAATTGATGATCGCGCTGAGCTTCCAGCGTTTTGTGAAGCTAATATCTCCATTGAGTACCAGCGTTTGGATCTGATTGTAACTTTGATTGTTGAGCTCAGTTTTTGAGGTATTTGCAAATATCGAATACACATGCGAAACTGAGGCTTTCCAAGGAATTTCGAAATCTATAAGGTATTCGGGATGAAGGGCGTAGTAGTTAAAGTCGGCATTCCAATTCTCAGCAAACACCGTTGACTTTGTATCCAGTTTATCGCGACTCTCCTTAGCGGTTAATGTCAAGGTTGTCGTTAGGTCTGTACGGACAAATCTTCCCAGTCTTCCGCTCGAAATGGCGTAATCCGATGTTTGTGCACCGGTAGAATCGATCCAGTTGTATGGACTGAAAGAGGAGGTGGCTACGAAATTAAACCATTCAAAAGGACTGATCCTTAGGTTGAGAGAGAGATCTGAGAGTTGCATTGAATCTTTCATGAGATCGTAGGCTCCTGTGATGGAAAAGGCGTCTATGATTCTTGTTTTACGAAACCCTGTGACCGTATCTTTTTCAGATTTGGTCTTAAGCTCGAAAGTATTATTAATACCAAATGAAACAAGTCCTGCGCTTCGAGTAACATTGCTGGAATAAACACTTCTTTCGAAAGGGGAATATACAGCAAAAGAACCACCGGGAGTAGTGTAAAGCGTATCAAGCGGGTTAAGTGATGGCGAATACCGCAAACCAATTGATGGCGTAAGTAAATGGCGTAAAAGAGGTGCTTTTTTACCAATAAACTTGTAATAACTGTAGATCACTGTTGTTAGCTGGGCATTCAAAGACAATTCATGAGCCATGCCAGGGCGTTGCAAAGTGTCGATTTCGGTTGCGCCGGAAATGACGTTGTAATTTTTTTCGATCTGCTGAAAATTAACTTTATTGGAATAGGTGAGGGAAGGTGTTAGCTTGAATGTGCCCTTGAAAAACCCCGCTGTTGTTTGAACGGTCATCTGTTGATTCACACCATTCATGAATTGTCTTGCTATGGCGTCGAATTCACCATCGATCAGCAGTGAATCACGGAATGTGGAACGGTTTTGCCCCTCAAGTGTATACGAAACTCCCAATCTGGAGAAGATCTGCTTCCAGTTTTCAGTGCCCTTGATTAGTTTCTTAAAAGGAAAGAACCGCGATACATTGATGTTGTAGACAGGACTGATCAGCGATACATTTTGTGTCAACGAGTTTTGACGCACGGACATTTTTAGGCCCATGTTGATTGGTTTTCCCGGGAAATACCTGTTGAGATTGATGTCTGAATTGAAGCTATTGTTGAAATAATCCGGGTTCAGTGGGTCAAGATTGTTCTTACTTTGATTATCTGAAATAAAGGACACGTTGGAAGAAAAGTTCCAGAAAGGATTGGCACGCGCCTCTTGACGATGCACCCATAAAATGGAGAATTTATTTGCCAGTGTACTGTCCGGGAAACCTGTCCTGAATTGTTGGAAGCCAAGATCAAGATTGCCGCTGTAACCATAGCGTTTTGCATAATCAAGATCGTTCCTGATCCCCCAACTCCCTCTTGAATAAAGGTTAATGTACGGTGATGTTTGGAGCCGGTCATTGATCGGAATGTAATAGCCCAGGTTCTGAAAACCAAATCCGTAATTGGAAAGAGGGACAAGCTCAGGGAAAAGTAGTCCGTGTGTTCGTTCCTTCTGTTGTGGTATGACGCTAAATGGTAGACCAATTGGAGTTGGCACGCCCTTGATGTGGAAGTTTACGGGACCGGTTACGATGCGCTCATCCGGTATAAGTATGGCCTTGGAAAGCTGAAAATGGTAATGCGGTTCAGGTAAATCACAAGTGGTGAACCTACCTCCTTTAAAATGGATCTCATCATTGTTGTGCATTTTTGCAATGCCCATGTAAATGTAGGATTCATCTTGTTTGATAGTAAGCTCCTCAAGATAACCTTTGTCAGAATTGAAATTGTATTTAATGCTTGCGGCTGTGATGTTCTCAGAACCATCCGAAAAAACCGGGTATTCAACCTTTGAACTGTCTGCAGTAATGGCATAGGTAGCAAAAACTTCGCTGTTCTTGAGATCTACAAGAATGTAACCGGCTGTCAATGTGATGTTCTCATTATCAACTTTTGCATTACCGTACAGATGTACTTTTTCGTTAATTAAATCCGTGTAAATGGAGTCCTTAGCGGAATAACGGATTGTCGATCCGAGTGAATTATCATCCACGTAGATCGTATCAACCTGCGAATAAACAACTGAAAACGGGTTGATTATTAACAACAGGCCGAAGATAACTCTATGTATGGAATACTTTTTGGTCAATACCCGAGAGCTAATTTTGCTTTTCAAAGCTTAATTGGTGCAAAACTATACAAATATGTCCCTTCGCATCGAAAATTTATGGTCTAATAACAGTCTTCGATTGTTTTTATTGTTTGGGCTCTTGTTCATGACTTCCACCAATTTTGCGCAGGATACGCAAGCCATCAACACGGTTGTCATTGATGCCGGTCACGGGGGGAAAGATCCCGGATGTCATGGCGCCTCTGCTCACGAAAAACATGTTTGTCTTTCTATGGCGCTGAAGCTGGGAGACATGATCAAGAAGAAATACCCCAACGTAAAAGTAGTTTACACGCGAGACAAAGATGTGTTTGTTGAACTGGACGAGCGTGCGCGCATCGCTAACAAAGCCAATGCGGATCTATTTATTTGTATCCATGCAAACTCTGCAAGTCCGAGCGCTTACGGAACGGAAACCTATGTACTAGGTCTACACAAGACTGAATCCCAGCAGAAGGTTGCTGAGCGGGAAAACGCTACGATCTACTTGGAAGACGATAAAGGTGCAAAATACAAGGACTTTGACATGTCGCCCGACGCTATCATTGCGCGACAGATTCAGCTGTCTGTCTTTTTGGACTTGTCGATCAATTTTGCTGATAAGCTACAACGCGAATTCAAAAGATTGGGAAGATATGACCGTGGAGTAAAACAGGCCGGATTCTTGGTGTTGTACAAAACCACGATGCCAAGCGTATTGATAGAGACCGGATTCTTGACCAATCCTGATGAGGAGAAATTCCTCGCAGATACCATAGGTCAGCGGAAAATGGCTCAGGCAATGTTTACCGCATTTGAAAATTATAAAAAAGAGCTGGAAGGTGTCGCAAACAAAACGAGCAATGGTGGCTCGGATGCCGCGACAGCGCCGGTCAATAATGCACCTGAAAAGAAAGAAAGCGATCAGAAAGACCCAAAGGATCAGGTTGTTTTCAGGGTCCAGATCGAAACATCGGATAAACGGATCTCACAAACGAATTCTCGATTCAAGGGAATGAAAGTGTTCGAATATACCCAAGATAATCTATTTAAATATACAGTTGGTGAACACGTTATGGATTACAAAGCAGCCAATGATCACAAGAACCTACTGAGAGAACAGGGATTTCAGCACGCTTTCGTAGTCGCTTTCATGAATGGAGAGCGGATAAATTTGGAAAAAGCTATTAAATTAGCAGAAAAATAAAGCCTTGAAGGTCTCAAAAGAAATTAAGACGGGTATTATCGCAATTGTAGCTGTTGCGTTATTTGTTTCTGGGATCAACTTCCTGAAAGGGAGTAGTTTCTTTGGAGGGGATGAAAAGTATATCGCCTATTTCCCGAATTCAGGTCAGTTGGCCGTTGCCAGCAGTGTAACACTAAACGGTGTGATCGTGGGTAAAGTGACTGCTGTGGAATATGTCGGAGGATCCAATCCGAACAAACAAGTTAGGATTCGTTTCAATATTCAAAACAGTGATGTGAAAATCCCTAAAGGCGCTGTAGTTGAGATCGGATCACCTGATCTGTTCAATAAAGCGTTGATTATTAAAATGAGTTATGATATTTCGAAAGGTTATTATGCACCAGGTTCAGAGATTCCAGGTGTTCTGGCTGCCGACATGATCGCTCAGGTTAAATCATATGCGGATCCTATTGTACAACGTGTTCAGGGGATCATGGCAACAGTAGACAAGATGGCATTATCTCTATCTGCTTTTTGGGACACAACCGCAACATCTGAAATTCAGGGGAGCATCCAGGAAGTGAAGATCGCGATCAAGCGTTTTGGTAATGTCGCTCAAGAGGTGGAGCTTCTCGTCGCTGAAGAAAAGGTTAAGTTTGACAAGATCATGACCAATGTTGAGAGTATTACTGCCAATTTGAAGAAAAGCAATGAACAAGTTACCGCTATTGTGGGTAATGTGCGTAAAATAACAGACGATATTGTCTCATCAGAGTTCAAGACAGTAATATCCAATGCAGGAGAAACCCTTAAAACGTTGAACGGAGTGCTCGATCAAGCTATGAAAGGTGAAGGTACACTCGGTAAATTGCTTGGAGATGAAAAGCTCTACAAAGAATTGGTCGAAACCAACCAAGAGTTGCAAAACCTCGTCAATGACCTTCAGCTTCATCCTGAAAGATACATTCATTTTTCTGTTTTAGGTGCTCGGACAAAAGGAGTTCCAATTACCGGAAATGAAGAAAAGAAGTTAAGAAAACTGTTGGATTCTATTCCTGACTAACAATGATGGTTTCGATTATTCTGTTTGCCTTGCTGATGCTCGTTGGATTGGGCTTTTTTACCCTGAATGCACTGAAGATAAGATCCAATATCCGTCTCGGTAGAGCGGTTGATCGTAGTGATAATCCCGGTGAAAGATGGAAAACGATGCTACTCGTGGCATTTGGCCAGAAAAAGATGTTCTCCCGGCCGCTGCCCGCATTGTTGCACCTGGCCATTTATGTAGCATTCGTCATTACGCAGATCGAGCTGATCGAGATCTTTGCTGACGGCTTAACGGGTCAACACCGCACATTCATGAACGCTCTAGGAGGATTCTACACCTTCATGATCAGTTTTATTGAAATTCTCAGTGTGGCCGCTTTGATTGCAACAATCTTTTTCCTTTCGCGAAGAAATCTTCTGAAGCTACCCCGGTTCAATATGTCCGAATTGAAAGGCTGGCCAATGAAAGATGCCAATTTGATCCTGATCATGGAGATCGTTCTTGTTTCTTGTATTTTCACCATGAATGGTGCAGATGAAGCCCTTCTCAATTTAAAGGGTGGAGAGTCGTCATCCTACGGTTTTGCGGTCTCTTCTACCATTGGACCTCTCATTTTTGGAGGGATGGATGAACACACTTTGCATATTCTTGAAAAAATCGGTTGGTGGGGTCATATCATTATGGTTTTTGCCTTTCTGAACTACTTGCCATATTCCAAACATTTGCACGTCATTCTCGCATTTCCCAACACATACTACTCCAATTTGGATAGCAAAGGGAAGTTCACTAACATGGAGTCGGTCACTAATGAGGTGAAGCTCATGCTCGATCCGAACGCGGACCCATTCGCGGCAACAGCAGAGCCGGCAGCTGAACCGCAGCGCTTCGGAGCAAAGGACGTCACGGACTTGACTTGGAAGAATCTTTTGGATGCCTACTCGTGCACGGAATGTGGCCGTTGTACATCCTCTTGCCCTGCAAACATTACCGGTAAAAAATTGTCGCCTAGAAAGATCATGATGGATACCCGCGACAGATTGGTTGAAGTAGGGGATAATCAACGTAAGCATGGAAAGGATTACAATGACGGCAAGAGCCTCCTCGGTGATTATATCTCTGAGGAGGAATTGTGGGCGTGCACATCATGCAATGCCTGTGTCCAGGAATGTCCGGTAAATATTGATCCACTATCAATCATTGTCGATCTGAGAAGGTACCTTGTCATGGAGGAATCTAAAATACCAACAGAACTTACCGGAATGCTTACGAACATCGAAAATAACGGGGCTCCTTGGCAGTTTTCTCCGAATGACAGGTTGAATTGGGCAAACGAGGATTGATTTTCTATTCTGATGCTGAATGCAAAAGTTGGTTTTGTTCCGCAGCATGCTGTAATAGATAATGGCAAAGGTATTAAGTTGAAAAGCTGAAATTAGTATGAGTACATTAAGGGTTCCAACAATGGCGGAAATGATGACGGCAGGACGCACACCGGATATTCTCTTTTGGGTGGGCTGTTCCGGAAGTTTTGACGATCGCGCAAAAAAGATCACCAAAGCCGTGGTTAAAATTCTAAATCATTGCGATGTAAATTTTGCCGTACTTGGTACGGAAGAGAGTTGTACAGGAGATCCGGCAAAACGCGCCGGTAACGAGTTTACTTTTCAGATGCAGGCAATGATGAATATTCAGGTGCTCAACGGTTATGAAGTGAAAAAGATCGTAACGGCTTGCCCGCATTGTTTCAATACACTCAAGAACGAATACCCTGAGCTCGGTGGTAATTATGAGGTAATCCATCATACGCAATTGATTCAGGACCTTATCAACACTGGAAAGCTGGCTATGAAAGGTGGTGGAACTTTCAAGGGAAAGAAGATCACTTTTCACGATCCTTGCTATCTAGGACGAGCAAACGATGTTTATGAGGCTCCGAGAGCGTTAATTGAAAAGTTGGATGCAGAGCTGGTGGAAATGAAACGTTGCAAGACCAACGGTTTATGTTGCGGAGCAGGAGGTGCACAAATGTTCAAGGAAGCTGAAAAGGGCAACAAGGAAATCAATATTGAACGAACTGAAGACGCGCTTCAGACATCCGCCTCGATCATCGCAACAGGTTGTCCTTTTTGCAATACCATGATGACCGATGGAATAAAGAATTTCGAGAAGGAGAGTCAGGTTACTGTGCTCGATGTCGCTGAACTCATTGCCAATGCAGCTGAGCTTTAAAGATGTTTTTGCAGCATTGCCCGGATCCTCCAGAGTTTGGGTCTTCTCTTCCGATCGCCCATTGACGGAGGTTGAAGGACTCATGGCAAAACGTGCATTGGCTGAATTCGTTTCCCGATGGGCTGCTCATGGAAAAAAATTATCTGCACTGGGGGATATTCTTTTGGATCGTTTTGTAGTCCTGTCTGTTGATGAATCAACTGCTGGTGCTTCAGGCTGTTCGATCGATTCTTCCGTGCATTTTCTGAAGGAGCTCGGAAACCAGTTGAATGTAGATCTTTTCAACCGAATGAAACTGTACGTCCTTCAAGGTGATGAGATCATTCGCATCCATATTGCTGATCTTCCAGCTTACAAGGATGCTCTTCTTTTTGATCCACTGATTTCTGATCTAGAGGATTTCCGAACAAACTTTTTAATTCCTGTCGAAAGCTCATTGCTTTATAAGCAATTCGCTTAGCGTTCCACCTTGTCTTTACTTTTCTTTCTGTTGAGGCGAACTCCCGCTGAGATCCTTATGTTGTAGTAGCTTTGTCGGTATTTGAGGTCATTAAAACGGATACTCTTATTGTCAAAATCAGTGATCAGCATAACAAAATAATTCTCCCTATTGTATCCACCGACCAAACGCAAGTCGTAACGTGGAGCTAAACCAAGGAATCCCCTGACATTGCCGTTCACACCATAAAATTTGCCTTGAACCACCGGACCGAAACCCAAGGAACCTGAAAATTGCCAATTCTTGATTCTGTTCACATAGGCGTAACCTGGAATTACTCCCAGATCCACCGCAGAATAGACGTTGGCAAATGTTCGAGAGCTCAAAGAATCTCCCAATACTTCTGGGATAATCGGATCTAACGCATTGTCCACACCGAATATATTCAGTGTATTCTTAATGTACCATGTATGAACGGGTTGGACGTAGTGACCTTTGATTCCTCGAACATTGTTCATTTTAAAATGAGCACTATTGAAATACCACGCATTTACAGACAGACTCGTTGCATTCATGCGTCTTTTTATATCGTTAGGTTTATCAGCGTTCAGAGAATCGGACCATAAAAAAGCGTTCATTACAGCATAGCCGCGGTAATTACGTAGATCCAGATCGATAAACCATTTTTTAATCGAAAAATCGACATTGAGATTCACTTGTTCCGTTCTTCCGTATAGCTCGGTTGGTTTAACTTGTAGGGGTAATGACACAGCCAGTCGTGCTGAAAACCATTTGTACGCTGCTCCTAAACCCAATACAGGCCTGAAATTATTACGGTATTTGATCTTGTTGATTTCTTGACTAAATGGGTATAAAATTGAAAATGGCGCTGAAGAATATCCGATATCGCTGAATAGTACGATCTTTTCCGAAAAGGAACGATACGGCAAAGTATCGCTCTGGGCATTGCTAAAATGCGTTGACAAACAAAATAGGAATATCCCTAAATTATTTCTGGATGCCTTCCAGATGAAGAATAAAAGCATATTCTTTGGCGATCTCCATTCGTTCCCTTGATCTTCCTGATCCGCCACCATGACCTGCATCCATGTTGCAGTCAAACAATAATGGCTGTTCATTTGTCCTGTATTCCCTAAGTTTAGCCACCCATTTCATAGGCTCCCAATATTGTACCTGAGAATCATGGTAACCTGTTGTGACATACAACGCCGGATAATCCATGCTGCGTACATTGTCATAGGGTGAGTAATTCAACATGTACCAGTAATATTCCTCATCGTTTGGATTTCCCCATTCTTCGTATTCACCGACAGTAAGTGGAATAGATTCATCAAGCATAGTTGTCACCACATCCACGAATGGAACCTCAGCGATCACACCTTTCCACAAGTATGGAGCCATATTGGTAACAGCTCCCATGAGCAATCCACCGGCACTTCCTCCTTGAGCATAGATCCGTTGGGGATCGCAATATCCTTTCATGCCTAAGTACTGAGCTGCATTGATGAAGTCACTGAATGTGTTCACTTTCTTGAGGAATTTGCCATTCTCATACCAGGATTCCCCCATGTATTTACTTCCTCTTATGTGTGCAATGGCATAAACGAATCCACGCTCAAGCAGACTAAGTCGTGTTGCACTGAATACATCAGGCAGTGTGTAGCCATAAGAACCGTACCCATAAAGCAGACAAGGCGCATTTTTAAGCTCAGTTCCTTTTTTATAAACTAGTGAAACCGGGATCAGAGATCCATCATAGGCAGTAGCCCAAATTCGTTGAGAAGTGTAATTATTAGAATCAAAAGATTTGTCTTTTAGTGTTTTACGGTGTATTACCTCTTGTGTTGATGATATTAACTCGTGTTTATAAACTGTTGATGGGGTAGTTAATGAATTGTAAACGTAGAAAATATGTGGTGCATTGTAATCGTCGTTCATTCCAAGACCGGTGTAGTAGGTCTCTTCCTTGAAATCCACAAATCTGAATTTCTTGTCGGCGATGTTTGTGATCCTGATCTTCGTCAATCCATTGTTCCGCTCTTCAGTTACAACAAAGTTCTTCATTACCAAAACATTCTCGATCAAAGTTGCCGTATCATGAGGCATGAATTCAACACACTTTTCGATCGGTTCAATGCTAAGTGAGGAAAAAAGGATCTTGCGATTGCTCGCGGATTGATTGCTCAGGATGTAAAAACCGTTCTCGTGATGATCGATCTCGTATAAATGGCCCTTTTCTCTTTTCCAGAAAATCCTGGCGTCACTGGTAGGCGAATTGGCATCGATCAGTCGGATCTCTGACGTCGTTGAACTGACGCTGTGGATAAGAATGAAGCTGCCTGTTGTCGTTCTTGAAACATGTACGCTGAACTTTTCATCGTCTTCCTGATAAACTAAAACATCTTTTTTGGGATCTGATCCGAGAACATGACGATATACCTGGAACTCGCGTAGGGTTTGTGGATCCTTTTTCACATAGAAGAGCGTCTTGTTATCATTGCCCCATATGACCGAACCATCTGTGTCAATGATTTTATCCTTAAGGAATTTACCTGTGGCGGTGTTTTTAACGGTTATCGCATATTTCCTGCGCCCAACGAAATCTTCTGACAGAGCCACTAAG
>JBKCAB010000409.1:0-3742 GCA_046307935.1 Bacteroidota bacterium
AACTCCTGTTCGACACTGTAATTTCCGATAGGCAATGAATCCAACGTGTAATACCTTTGATCATAGAAACCCTCTATATCTTCCTGACCAAGGGACTGATTGATGTCAAACACCAAATTTCCACGGTCTTTTTTGAGATCGTATTTGTAATTAATGTTGACATCCAAGTTGTGCTGATCCGATGGATCATATGAGGTTCGTTTCCATAGTTGCAGTTGTTCATCGTTCCCATCAAAAGTTCCACTCCACTGATCGCCGGCACGATCCCTTCGACCAAGTGAACCTGTTGCCGAAACACCAATGATGTGCCTTTGCTTGATGTAAAAATCAGACCCGACGCGGAAAGTATGTCCTGCATTGAGATCCGTTCCATAACGCATCTGCTCAATTCGCGTGGTGAGCGTATCTCCGAATGTTCGTTCCAGTTCAGAAAAATTATTGCGAAATCCCTCCATGTAACGGGCTGAATAACTCCCATAGAGATTCATTACAGAATTTCGGTAACTCAATGAAAATGTTCCATCGCCCATATTGCCTCCGTTCAGGTCTCCTGTTCCCGCATTCAGACTCAGCATTCCATTGAAGCCCTTTAGCTTGTTCTTTTTCAATACGATATTTATTATACCTGAAGTTCCATCCGGATCGTATTTAGCTGAAGGGTTCGTGACAACCTCTACACGTTCTATTGAACCCGCAGGCAATGCATCCAATAAGGTCTTTCCATTTCCTCCCGAAAGCGAACTTGGCCGTCCGTCGATGAGTACTGTCACCGTGCCATCACCGCGCAGCATGATCCGTCCATCCTGATCGACTTCAACAGAAGGGATGTTATTCAAAACATCATTTGCTGTTCCTCCCTTAACAGAAAGATCCTCCCCAACATTGTAGATCTTTTTATCAATCCCTGTCTTTAGTACTTCCAGCTCACCAACGACCTTTACCTCTTCAAGGTTCAATGTTCTGTCTGGTTCCAATCTGAGGATACCCAGGTTTACTGACTTAATGTTTTGGGTAATTCTTATTTCGTTGATCTGTAAAGGTTGATAACCCGTAAAGGTCAACTTAGCATAGAAATTACCATACGGTAAATTCTCTAGCGTAAAACGCCCTTCAGGATCCGAATATACACCGGCGATAACGCTCGAATCCTTTTTTGAGAACAACCTAAATGCTACATAATCGATTGGTTTTTCTGAATCGCTGTCGACCACACGACCAGAGAGAATACCATCTCCACTCTGGGATTTTTGAGCAAAGGAGCTGAACACATTCAGCAAAAGGGTCAACAATACTAACTTTCCGGTCATACTAAGGAGTATTTTTTTGTACAATAAACAGACATAATACTCCTCAACTTTCATAATTCCCTCTCGCCTTATCGAGAAGGAAAGATAGTTGTTCTGCCTCGTCATCGGTTAGGTCCAGTTTTGTGAAGGAGATGGAATTGAATTGTTTGTCAATTTCTTGAAGAAGTTGAAGGCCTATTGCGGTAATTTCCACATAAACGACCCTCTTATCTTCTTTGCATCGAATTCTGCTGATCAAGCCCTTTTCAATGAGCTTATCCATGAGTCGTGTTGTATTCGGGGACTTCTCGAGCATTCTTTCCTTAACCATATTAACACTAATGGCCGATTTAGCACCACGAAGAATACGGAGGATATTGAATTGCGGCATGGTCAGGTCAAAATTGGCCATGAACTGGTTCTGGATATTTCCGAGGTAATTAGAGGTGAACCGGATGTTCACGATCGCTTTTTGCTGGGAACTCTGGAAGGTAGCGTGCAAAATATCATCGATCTTCATTGCACAAAGGTAACTACCATGGTAATATTTTCAAAATGAAGAGTTCACAACTACAGGTTCTTAAATCCAAGATGCTCCAGCAAAGGTGCTTCCTCTGTGTAATTTAGCTCGAAAAAATGCTTCCCGGGGATCAAATCACAAAAATTGTGATCGAAGCGGATGCCAGGTCTATCTGAAAACAACCAAAAGCAACGCATGTACTTCTGAGCATCAACCTGAACCGTCATTTTCCTTTTCTCCGGATCGTGTCTGAGGATCGTGATATTAACATCACGCTTTCCTGCGCGAGGGTAATCATTGTAAAGTTGAGTGAAGGTTCTGGAATTTTTCGTCCCATGCTGATCCAGCCAATCAAAACGGACCACCACATTTTCGCCAGGATGCGAATTCTTCAGACTGGTCATACAGATCTCTGTGGTTTCCACACCTTTTACCAACTGCGAAACATTGTTCCTGAACAATTCCTTTCCGTTCAGATCATACACAGTAAAATACATTTCACACATGAACGTATCGACAACATCTGAAACAAGGTAATAGTGATACTGACCATTGGCATCTTTGTTCGACAATACAGCCAGATCGTTATAATCATCACGAACCCAATATTGCAATGCCTTCCAGTTCCAATAATGATCAATACTTGACCATGTTGGTGCCGGCCAACAATCATTTACCTGCCAGAACAAGGTTCCCATGCATCTCGGTCGGTCGAGCCGGTGTCCCGTAACGGCCATACTCACAGCTGTTGCCTGTGTGAGCTGCGAATAGTACACAAAATCCTCGAATGTTTGCGGCATTCCAAAAAGGTCCTTGGCATGTTTCAAGATCATCAGGTTACCAACATAACTTTTTTGATGATGTTTCATCACTTCAGACTGAACGTCCCATTGATCTCTTGTTGAAAATGTCTGAAGCGTGGAATATTCCGGGAAACTCTGAAAACCATACTCTGCATTGAACCGTCCGATCTTTTTCGCAAAATCCTCCATGGGGTCTTTGCCGTGCCAAACGCCCCAATAATGTTGTGAACCGTGATTGTAAAACTCATCCTTGCCCCAGTTACTCAATGGAGATGTATGTACATAGGGTACATTGCTGTATTCCTTCACCTTACCCGGAAGCAGCATTCTAAAAAGTCGCTCATACGAATCCTCAACTTCCTTGGCATCTTTACCATAAATATTGTAGCGCAACTGAAATCCCCAATTCTTCCATGCAACGTCCACCTCGTTGTTTCCATTGAAAAGAACAACACTAGGGTGAGAGGCAATTCTTGGAATCTGATATGCAGCCTCTTCAGATACATTTTGCAGGAATTCGGGATCACCGGGATACATGGAACAAGCGAACATGAAGTCGTGCCAGACCATTATTCCAAGTTCATCACATGCTTCAAAGAACGCATCATCCGGATAATAACCGCCTCCCCAGACCCTTACCATATTGAAGTTCGCATCGACCATGTTCTCCACCATTCGACGGAGGTCAGTATCGCTTACCTGTGATGGAAAAACGTGCTGAGGAATGTAATCGCCACCTTTACAAAAAACAGGGCGTCCATTGACCTTGATTTCGTAACTAGTCCCCCATTGATCAGGAAGGTTTACAAGCTCAGAATGCCTCAATCCAAAGCGCACCTTTTTCGTAAAAAGCACTTCACCTCTGGCGTTTTTCAGTGTCCACTCATCCTCGTAAAGGTGCTGTTCGCCTTGTCCTCGTGGCCACCACAATTTGGGATCCGCAATACGTTCTTCGCGGTTCAAAGTGGCACTTCCCTCACTGTAAACCTGAACCCCGAACAGTTTACTTTCCCATGAAAACAACTCTGTTCTGACGTGCTTATCCAAAATCAGATCAAAGGAAACAAGCGCATGATCACTATGTATTGCTTTTGTCTGAATGTTGATCCCCACGACTTCTGCAGAGTTGAAAG
>JBKCAB010000410.1:0-1746 GCA_046307935.1 Bacteroidota bacterium
CGACTATTCTGTATGGTCTTCCTGTCAGATTGGATCAACATAAGATCTAACTGAGTTACCTCGCGCTGATCCTTCTTTATCTTGAAACGTTCCTCAAGCAATGCAAAAACGGAATCCTGCTCTGCGAGCAAACGGGACATATATTTAAGATGAGTGATGCGTTCGAACAACAAGGCAGTTTCCAATCTAAGGTCGCGAATCTGGGCCTCTGTGCGTACACTAGAATAAGCTGAACGAGCTGAACCCAAATCCCTTTCTGCCATAAAAACAGTAGGAAATGGAATAGTCTGATAAACTGAAATGTTATTGTCCTTTTTGAAATAACTGTTATACTGTCCATATTGGAGAGCAATCGAGGTCTTTGGTAGCTCAACCGACGCCTTACCTGCCAGAATATCTTTCTCAGATTCTAAAGAAAGAGCCTTTACCATCAGATTGGCTGTTGAAATACGCTCATAACACTGCTCAAGTGTAAGTTCCTGTTTTATCTGCCCAAATGAAGTAAATGACAGAAACAGCAGCAGCAATAGGGTTGATCCTTTCAGTTTTTTCTTTTTGTTTTTCATTTGACGTTCGGATATAAGATAAAAGATTGGCAGCACAAAAAGGGTAAGTACGGTTGCTGTTACAAGACCTCCGATTACCACCGTTGCCAATGGTTTCTGAACTTCGGCACCACTTCCATGCGAGATCGCCATTGGCAGGAAACCCAGTGAAGCGACGAGTGCCGTGAGAAGTACCGGACGTAGTCTGACCCTTGTTCCCATGAGCACGATTCGAAGTCGGTTCGTATACCCCTCCCTTTTCAACGCATTGAATTCGGAGATCAAAACTATTCCATTCAAAACCGCTACACCAAAGAGCGCTATGAATCCAACACCGGCAGAGATCGAAAAAGGCATGTCCCTGAGCCAAAGGGCGAGGATACCCCCAAGTGCCGCCAGAGGAATCGCTGAAAAAATAAGCGTTGCTTGCTTGAGGGACTGAAAAGTTAGGTACAAGAGGAAAAAGATCATGAAGAGCGCTACCGGCAACGCAATCGAAAGCCTTGCTCGGGCATTTTCAAGGTTTTTAAAGGTTCCTCCATATGTTGGAAAATAGCCGGGGTCGAAAATAATGGAGCGTTCGATTCTTTTTTGCAATTCTGTTACGATACTTTGAACATCGCGACCTCGTACGTTAAAACCAACGATAATTCTGCGCTTGGCATCGTCACGCTGTATCTGGTTTGGTCCTCGCCTAAACTGTACGTCCGCAAGCTGTTCCAGAGGAACCTGAACTCCTAACGGGGAGGTCACTGTGACTGTCCTTAGATCGTCTATGGAAGTCCTGCTCGAAGAGTCGAGTTTGACGACAAGATCGAACCTTCTCTCACCTTCGAAGATGAGGCCTGCCGCTTGTCCTGCAAAGCTAATATTGATCGTTCTGTTGACGTCATCAATACTGATGTTGTATCTTGAAAGCGCTTCCCTGTCATAGGAAACGATCATCTGTGGCAAACCCGTCATCTGTTCAACATAAACATCCTGTACCCCTTCGATGTCTGAACACAGTTCACCTACCTGATCTGCATATATACTCAGCTTATCAAGATCCTCACCATAGATCTTAACAACAACATCCTGCTTTGCACCTGTCATGAGCTCGTTGAAACGCATCTGGATCGGTTGCTGAAAGCCGAATGAGATCCCGGATAGATTCTCCTCCAGTTTCTTTTGCATTTTTTCTGCGAGCTCCTCCTTACTA
>JBKCAB010000411.1:0-843 GCA_046307935.1 Bacteroidota bacterium
GTGTGCAAAGAAATAGAAAAAGTAGTAGAATTAGTTTTTTCATATTCTAAGATAGGCAATCTACCTCACCAACACAAAGCCAGCCCATTTCTCGGGTTCTGTAGGGTAAAGGTTACGCATTTCTTTTTGGGCTTTCTCGAAGGATACAACAGGATTCAACGTTTTGGTGAGATCCGAGTAAAAAAGGGTCATGAGTTCCATGGTTTCTGTATCGGGAACAGACCAGAGGGATACGATCATTTGCTCTACACCAGCGAGTTTGAAGCCGCGCTTGAGGCCGAAAGTTCCCTCTGAGCCTTCGATTTTCCCGAGACCGGTTTCGCAGGCGGAGAGGACAACGAGTTTGGTGTTGGACAGGTCTAGATTGGCAACTTCTGCCGCTGTGAGAATACCGTCATCACCTGTTTGCTCGATCATTTTTTGTGGGTTGCCAGTCCAACTGATGTTCGAACCACTCAGCATCAAGCCACAGCGCACCATGGGATCTTCGGAAGCTTTGTAGGTACTCGTTTGGTTCATGTCCATTAACTTCGATTCTTTCTTCACTTCATCTGGGAAAGCAAAACCATGCGTAGCGATATGCAATACACCTGGAGCTTTGGTTTCCAATTCTTTTTTGAACTCGTATTCACCTGCTTTTTTATCGCTTTTAGTTTGAACTTTCCAATTGGAGCTATTCAGCAAACCGGCAATATTTACTACTTCCTCTTTGGTACCTGGCAGAGGATCCATCTTTTTCCCGTAATTCGAACTGCTGCGTTTCCCTCGTTTCTTGCCATTAGTTGAAGCCGTTCGTTTGTTCAAGTTGGCGTGAAAAGCAAAATCTTCGTTCGATTGCTCTTT
>JBKCAB010000412.1:0-1465 GCA_046307935.1 Bacteroidota bacterium
TCCGCCTTGCGCTCAAGCATGTCCTTGCCGCTCATGGAGGTATAATTCACGCAAGCTTCTTTTTTGATCCTTTTGAGTTCTTTCAGTTTGTCTGCTTTTGCTTGATCGATGTCTCCCGCCATTAATTCCGATGAAAGGGCATTCAGCCCTTCACTGGCTTTCAAACACTTACAGAATTGATCGTCGCGTGAACCTGAACAAGCACTTGTCATGATCAGCACAATCGCAAAAAGAACAGATGTTTTCTTCATGTTGCGAAAATAAATAAAAACAGGCATCGGGACGCTATTCAATGGCGGTCAACCATGTTCACCCCGGGCATGGAGTGCCGAACCTATTTGTTTCTTCGTATTTTCGTAAAAAATGCATAGAATGTCTAAGTTACCAAAGGTAGGCACGACCATTTTCACTGTGATGTCGCAGTTGGCAAATGAACATGGAGCGATTAACTTGTCGCAGGGTTTTCCAAACTTTCCGGTAGATGAAAAGCTAATTGGTATCTTGAAGGAAAAGGCAGCGGATAATGTGCACCAATATGCACCCATGGGAGGAAATCCTCTGCTCCTTGAACGAATTGCCGATGTGATCGATAAGCAGTATAACCGTAAAGTTCAACCAACTGAAGAAATACTGATCACTGCGGGTGCAACCCAGGCTATTTTCGCAAGTATTCAAGCGCTGGTAGCGGCAGGAGAGGAAGTCCTTATCCTCGATCCGAGCTACGATTGTTATGAGCCCCCCGTTTTGCTTACAGGAGCCATTCCGGTGCGGATTCCCCTGTCGGATGATTTCATGCCCGATTGGGAACGAATATTCTCTGCCGTAAATGATAACACCAAACTTTTGATCATCAACAACCCTCACAATCCATCCGGAAGAGTATGGCATGAAACCGATTTCAAGAGACTCGAGGAACTGATGGAGAAATACCCAAAGCTTATTTTATTGTCGGATGAGGTATATGAGTTCATAACGTTCGAACAAAAGCATATTTCCATCAATTCGCGCCCGGCGATCCGTGAAAGAAGTGTCATCGTTTCCTCATTTGGAAAGACCTTTCACATTACGGGTTGGAAGGTTGGATACCTGGTTGCACCCTACCAGCTGATAAAAGAGATCAAAAAGGTGCATCAGTTCTTGGTTTTCTGTGTAAACAGTGTGGCTCAGGCGTCTCTTGCTGAGTACATAGCGCAAGTGGATGTATCATTGCTTGGTTCCTTTTACCGTGAAAAGAGGGATCTTTTCAGAAAGCTGATCGCGCCGAGTCGGTTTCGGTTGTTGCCATCGGAGGGATCCTATTTTCAGCTTGCTTCTTACGGGGCGATCTCGCAGGAATCGGACATTTTATTTTCAAAGCGGATGATCACCGAGTTCGGAGTTGCGGCGATTCCACTCTCTGTTTTCAACGATGATGGCAAGGATCAGCAACTGATTCGTTTTTGTTTTGCCAAGGACACAGATACAT
>JBKCAB010000413.1:0-1795 GCA_046307935.1 Bacteroidota bacterium
AACAATAATGTACCATGAGAAAATTAATTGCCACCTTGTTCGTTTTAACGTACCACCTTTGTTCAGGCCAGGTTCCTGATGCTTTTAAATACCAGGCACTTGCAAGAAATGCCTCCGGACAAGCCATGTTGAATACCAACATCGCGCTAAGAATAAGTATTCTTGATGGATCACTGGTCGGTCCTTCCCTCTTTGAAGAAACCCACTCGGTAACCACAAATGGACAAGGTCTGTTTTCGTTGAACGTGGGACAAGGAACCTCTACCACCGGCAGTTTTTCAGGTATCGATTGGACTTCCGGAGAGAAATTTCTGAAAGTTGAAGCAGATCTTTCCGGTGGAACCAATTACGAGGAACTGGGCACATCCCAATTGTTGAGCGTTCCTTTTGCTTTGTATGCCCGATATGCAGGAACCGCACTACTTCCAAACGGAACAGAAGAGGGAAATACATCCTACTGGAATGGTTCGGAATGGGTGGTCAACAACAACAACCTATACAACAATGGTGAGTTCATCGGCATCAATACCAATTCTCCGTTCCAGCGACTGGACGTGAACGGTCAGATCAATATACCGCTGGACAGTGCTTACCTCATCGGAAATAAATCGGTTCTCAATACAAGAGGATTGAATAATGTTTTTATCGGATTGAACTCAGGTGCCAATTTTACTTTTGCTCAAAACAACCTTTTTGCAGGGTACAATTCCGGTTTTCTGAACACGATCGGTAGTCAGAATGTCTTTTTGGGCACAGAAGCCGGTCAGTCGAATCTCGATGGTATGATGAATACCTTTGTGGGGAGAAGAGCTGGTTTTCAAAACTCAAGCGGAAATGAAAATACCTACGTTGGATCTTTCGCAGGACAAAATACAACAACTGGTCAGCACAACTCATTTCTCGGGGTAACAACGGGAAATTCCAATACCACCGGAGAGGAAAACACCTTTTTAGGAGCACATGCCGGCTATTTCAACACTACCGGAAGTAACAATACATATGTCGGAAATTTCGCTGGTCAGTTTACATCGACTGGAAACAATAATGTCTATATTGGCTTCAATGCTGACGGTGCAACGAGTAGTTTATCCAACGCTGTAGCAATTGGTGCAGGATCTATAGCTACAGCTTCCAATTCAATAATTCTCGGAAATTCTTCGATCACCAGTATCGGTGGACAGGTAAGTTGGGGAACCTTTTCAGACAGACGGCTTAAAACGAACATTCGAATTGAAAAACTGGGCCTTGAATTCATTCAAAAACTCAGACCTGTGCGGTACAATTACACAGCGGAAGGACAGCATGGAATATTTTACTCAGGACTTATTGCCCAGGAAGTTGATGACCTGCTGACAGAGCTTGGAACAGATTTCAGTGGATTGGTGAAACCGAAGAATAACCTCGATCATTATTCGATCCGCTACGGTGATTTTGTGATTCCACTCATCAACGCCGTTCAGGAGCAACAAAAAATGATCGATGAACTCCAAAAGGAAAATGAAGATCTTCGCGAAGCATTCTTGAAGATGAAGACTTTAGAGCAGCGATTGAATGAGCTTGAAAAAAAGTAAAGACACCGATGCAACCCTTTTTCATGATTCAAAGTCTTTTAATCTGTAATTATTTTGATTAAAATTGCACCATATTAATACCCTATGAAAAATTACTTCTTTCTACTACTTTCTCTTTCAACTACTTTTGGATTCAGATCATACGCATGTAGCCCATGCCAGGGGCTTTCAAATATTTCTCAAACGTTGAATGGGAATAACCTTGAGTTGACCTTCTCGAGCAA
>JBKCAB010000414.1:0-2125 GCA_046307935.1 Bacteroidota bacterium
GTGTTGAGAAGAAGCAATACTGATGAGGGTTTGGTTACCTTTTTGACAAGCTTCCTGTCAATGGTCCTGAAGATACTTGTCGTTATCACAGCAATTACCCAGCTCGGCATTGAGATGACCTCTTTCGTTGCTTTATTGGGGGCAGCCGGACTAGCGATCGGTATGGCTTTCAGTGGAACCTTATCCAATTTTGCAGGTGGAGTGATGATTCTTGTTCTCAAGCCGTTTCGGGTGGGCGACCTCGTCTTTGCTCAGGGGGAAACGGGAATTGTCAAAGAGATTCAGATCTTCAATACCTACTTGTATACAACTGACAACAAAGTCATCATACTGCCGAATGGTGCTGTGGCAAATGGTAACATCACGAATTTCACTAAAGCGGATAATCGGCGTGTAGAATGGACTTTTTCCATATCATATGGTGACGACGTCGAGTTAGCAAAGAGAGAGTTGTTACGTTATGTTAAAGAGGATCTGCGCATCCTAGCAGATCCGGAGCCATTTGTAGGGGTGAATTTATTGGGTAATAACAGTGTGGAAATCGCATTGCGCGTTTGGACTCTTACGGACGATTACTGGCCCGTATTTTTTGATATGAACGAAAAGGTCTACAGAGAATTTCCGTTGGCAGGATTACATTTCCCTTATGCGCAGTTGGATGTACACATTAAATCGCAAGTCAATGTCTGATCTGAACCACAACCCACTTATTGAGAAGTATAGAGCAGCGAATCAATTCGGCGGCTTATTGAAAATGGAATTTTTCATTTTAGATCCAGGTAAAGTCCGCTACACGCTAGAAGTTGGTCAGGAACATCTGGCCACACCATCTGCCGGACATGGCGGTGTGATCGCTGCATTGGCGGATGCTTTATTAGGCGTTGGAGCGCTTTCCTTAGTGTGTTCAGATAACAATGTGGTTGCCACATTAGACCTGAACATCAGTTTTCTGGAACCTTTTCAACCGGGGGATGTGCTTACGGGAATTTCGAAACCCGTAAAGGTGGGTAGGCGGATCATTTTTATGGAAGGAGAGATCATAAATCAGGAAAACAAATTGCTTGCCCGTTGTGCTGGCACCTTCAATGCTTATCCAAGCGAGAAAGCAGGTTATTGATCAGCAAGATTTATTTTTTGATTTTGGATTGACTGATCAGTCAATTTGTTATTTTTACCGAAATTAATTGGTATGACCAAGCGTAATAAGCTCATGATCACTGCCAGAAGACTGTTTGCGGAGAATGGTTTCTACGGAACAGCTACAGCCCGCATAGCAAAGGAGGCAGAAGTGAGTAACGGGATTCTCTTTCACTATTTTCCTACGAAGGATGTCCTGATACATGCCATGTATCATGATCTGAAAGACAGAATGTTCAAGTATTCTGTTGAACAAATCTACAAGGGAGCTACGTTAAAAGAATCCATTTACACCCTTTGGTTGGCTGCAGTTGAATGGTATCTTGAAAATCCCGAGGATTTCTTGTTTATGCAGCAGTACGAGAATAGCCCGTTTTACAGTGAGGAGCTCGAGCGATCTCATAGATATGTTCAAATGGGACTTGAATTGATCGATAAGGGATTAAGCGATGGTGTCCTTAAAAAGATGCCACCGATGTTGCATTACAAGGTGATCGGTGGTCACGTTGAAACATCGGTGCGCTTTTTGAGATTGTATACTGAACATCAGGAAGATTTTGAATTTAGGAACCGTTTATTTGAAATGGTTTGGGATACGATTCGTAAATTATAGAACGAAAAATGAAAAAAACAGCATTGATAACGGGTGCCTCCAGCGGCATTGGTGAAGAGTTGGCACGAATACATGCCGAAAAGGGAGGTGAACTGGTTCTTGTTGCCCGCAGAAATGAAGCACTTCGCAAGTTGGCCGATGAGCTCCAAAATACCTACGGCACGAGGTCACATCTGATCTCTGCTGATCTGATGACAGAAGAAGGAGTGAAAAAAGTAACTGACTTCCTCCATGAGAATGGGATCCAAATAGATTATCTCTTTAACAACGCTGGACTTGGAGGATATGGGAATTTCCATGAGAGGTCACTTCAAAAGGAACTCGAAATGATTCGGCTGAACATCCAGTCACTGGTTGAGCTCACGCACCATATAC
>JBKCAB010000415.1:0-708 GCA_046307935.1 Bacteroidota bacterium
TAATTTCAACGATTACAAAGGCGATCGAAAGGGAGAGTGGTCCTCTGGGAACTTCATCAGTCCGGTGAAAACTGGCGGAACGATCGAGGATCTGGAAGGTGTCTGGGTGGAAGGAGCCACAAAAATCGTCATTGAGATCACGAGGGTGCACTACACGGATGAGAGTAATTGTGTGCAGTGAGGAACTGATAATCACCGTTTCTTCCAGGTTGATTTAAATTGATTCGCGACATTTTATATTTTTACAGATAATTGATTTTCGAATTAAAACTATGTCATTTGGAAACAAAGACTGGATAAGAGCGTTTTGTTTTTATTCTTCAATAGTATTGATGATAAACTTTTCTTTTGGCCAGTCAACACAATGCCAATCGTACAATCAATCTAACCCGTTCAATCCAACAATTACGGGTAATTCCACCATATCTTGCGGTAATTCGACCACGCTGACTTGTTCTGAGGTGAATAGTAAATGGTATGCGCAAGCATCTGGAGGCACTCCAATAAGCTCCACTAATATTTTAACGGTCACCCCTCTTTCCACAACCACCTATTATGTACAACGTGAAGTAATGTTAAGTCAAACCGTTACTTTTAATTTTACTGGAAATCAGCAATCATGGGTCGTTCCAACGGGTGTAACCTCAATTTCTGTTACACTTTTCGGTGCAAAAGGGGCTAATGGAACTTCCTCATCCTCTAACGGTT
>JBKCAB010000416.1:0-10945 GCA_046307935.1 Bacteroidota bacterium
GACTGATATCGACCGGTTTGAATATCGACCGCTACGTTAGCCGCAATTTCAAAGTGCTTACCGATCTATTGGGCGGAGACTACTGGGTTGATGTCGATCAGTTTGCAGAGCAAATGTTCTTAGACCAGAATGCCGCCCAGAACAACACGGAGATCCCTAACCGATTGGTAGCGGAAGGTGAGAAATTTGGATATAACTACAACATGCATGTCTACACCCAGGATATCTTCACACAGATTAAAAATCAGGGAGAAAAGATCGATTGGTTTGCTGCCATTAATCTATCACATACCACGTTCTTCCGTGAAGGAGTCTGGGAAAATGGCCGCTTTAATAATTCAGGTGGTATAGGTGAAAAACACAACTTTTTCAACTACGGAATCAAAGGGGGATTGGTTTACAAATTGACTGGTCGACACTTCATCACAGCCAATGCAATTTACCAGACAAGAGCACCTTTTAGCAGAAATGTGTACGTTTCACCAAGGACGCGTGACAACGTTGTTGAGGGAATGACCAGTATGGAAATCATTTCGGGAGATCTCAATTATGTAGTAAGATATCCCGGTCTCAGAGGAAGAGCAACCGCTTATTATTCTTTGGTCAACAACGGAACCTACGCCCAGAGCTTCTATCACGAAGAATACCGGAATTTCGTAAACTACACCATGACCAATGTCGATCAGCTCTTTTCAGGAATCGAAGTTGGCGTTGAAAAGAACATCGGCACAGACTGGGTGACCACTTTAGTGTTCGGTACGGGTCAATTCCTCTACAATTCGCGTCCTGAGGCAACAATAACCGTGGATAATTCGTCTGAGGTATTGGCAGAAGGAAGGACTGTTTATCTAAAGAACTACCACATCGGCGGAATGCCACAAACGGCCGCATCGATCGGATTGAAATACAACTCTCCAAAGTTTTGGTTTGCTGGTACAAGTTTCAATTATTTCACAGACATCTACATCGATCCGAATCCGGACCGAAGGACCGCAGAAGCAGTAGGAAAATACGTCATGGATGATCCGCAATGGGAGGAGATAGTTGGTGAGACCGTCATCCACAATCTCAAAGAGAACAAGTTCTTCGATAACAATTATACCCTTGATGTGTTTTTTGGCGCCTCTTTCCGGATCAAAGGAAAATACCTCAGGATCTCTGGTACTATCAATAACGTGCTGAACAACACAAAATTCAGGACAGGCGGATTCGAACAATTGCGCTATGATTCGAACAATATCAATAAGTTTCCGCCAAAGTATGGATACATGTTCGGAACATCCTATTTCGCTATGATCACCTATCAACTCTAAATAACAAGTGAAAATGAAAAAACTACACTCTTTATCTTTCGTACTACTCGGGGTGATTTCATTGTCTATCCTGGCATGCCGCAAGGAGATCGACAATCCACCCATGAATGTGATCCCGGAAAGCGCTCAATTGAATGTTACGGAACTTCGTGGTCTATATACCGGAACTCCGTTGCATTTTGAAGCTGGGGATACCAACCTTTACTGTGTGGTGACAGCCGACGAGACTTCGGGGAATCTTTATAAGAATGTGTATGTCACTGATGGAACCTCAGGACTCAATGTGCGTCTTGTAGCCGCAGGTGGACTCTACGAAGGTGATTCCATTCGGATCAACCTGAACGGAACTATCCTGAGTGAATACAACGGCATGTTACAGCTGGATTCTGTGGATGTAGACAAGAACATCGTAAAGCTTGCAACCAATGTTGCTGTGACACCTAAAAATGCTACCATAGATGAGGTGATCGCCGATCCTTCACTTCAGGGTATGCTGGTTAAGTTGAGTAATGTTGAATTCAGCAATACGGACATCGGAACAACCTTTGCGGATGCTGCAACCCAATCATCGAAGAACATCAACATTTTGGACTGCGGGGGAAGCACGGTGCTGATGCGCACTAGTGGTTATGCCAACTTTGCTTCCTCGACCATTCCTGCCGGAAACGGGACCATAGTGGCAGTAGTTGGTCAATACAATGCAGACAAACAGCTTTATCTCAGAAGAACATCCGACATCAATTTACCGAATACGTCCTGCCAGCCTACGGTTTATTTGAACAAGAATTTTGAAGACCAGAACATCACATCTGGTGGCTGGACAGTTAAGATGGTTTCGGGTGGCGTTAACTGGACGACCAATACTCAGGGTGCTCAATTTGGTTCAGCTTACGGGATGATCACGAATTACAGCGGTGGAGCCAATACAGCATGTGAATCTTGGTTGATTTCACCTGCTATGAACCTTACCGGAGCGACTTCCCCGATGTTTAGTTTTCAAAATGCAAAGAACTACACCGGAGATCCAATAACTGTATGGGTATCCACTAATTACGATGGTGTGAGCGCACCCTCCACAGCAACCTGGACACCACTTACGGTAACACTTTCAAGCGGAGGATGGTCATGGGTTAACTCAGGATTGATCAATTTGACATCATACATTTCCGGCTCCACGCATATTGCATTCAAATACACAGGAACTTCCTCAAGTGGCAGCACCTGGGAGATCGATGAGATCCTCGTTGAAGATTAAATAATACCAAAACATATAAATTATGAAAAGAATACTACTCCTTACATCCGCCTTTGTTACGCTTGCAGCCAATGCGCAGTATGTACCGTTAAAAGACTTTCAAGACATGTCCATCACTTCAGGTGGATGGACTACCCAGGTTGTCACCAGCAATCCAGGAACCTACAATTGGGCAACATCCAACCAAGGAACAGGTACCAATTACTATGCGAAAGCCACAGGATGGAACGGGATGTCGGCTGACAACAGTGAACTTTGGATGATCACACCATCTTTCGATCTTTCCGGCGCCAGCAATCCAGTACTCAACTTCGACAATGCCAAGAACTTCAACGGACCTGCTCTCGCAGTGAAGGTTTCGACGGATTACAGCGGTACAGGAGCTCCATCTGCTGCCACATGGACGGATATTTCGTCTTCAGTTACCTGGTCGCCTGGAACATTTACTTTCGTTAATTCGGGTGACGTAGATCTGAGCACTTACATCGGTTCAACCAGTGTTTACGTAGCCTTCGTATACACCAGTACAACTGCTCAGGGTGCCGCAACTTGGGAGATTGACGATGTTGAGGTAAGAGAATTCGTTGCACCTACCCTGACTACAATTGCAGAAGTTCAGACTACAACATCCGGTGATCAGTCTGACATGCTGGGAATGAATGTAACCGTAGGGGGACGTGTTTCAGCAATCAAAACCGGTAGTGGCTTCTGGATCCAGGATGCTGCTGCTGCGTGGAGCGGAATTTATGTGTACGATTTTGGTGATAATGTCGTAGCAATCGGTGATAGTGTGATCGTTACAGGAACAGTAGGTGAATTTGCACCTGGAGGAAGCACGGAGAAAGCTACGCAGATCTCAGCCGTATCAAACTTTTCGAACGTAGGATCTTTTACTGCCTACCCTGCGCTCAATCTTTCGACAACGGGAGTTAATTCAGAAATGTATGAAAGCGTTCTGGTCAAAGTATCGAATGCCACATGCACTGCGGTACCTAATGGCTTCAACGAATGGACTGTCAATGACGGTTCAGGAATTGCCAATGTGGATGACTTTCTTTATGCAACTACCCCAGCTCCAGTTGTTGGCAATTTATACAATGTGACAGGTGTTATGACGCATTCTTTCGCAACATACAAAGTTCTTCCGCGTGACGCCAACGATGTCGAACTCTTATCGGGAGCATCAATTGGTGAACACGAGGCTGTGAAAGTTACAGATGATCCAAATCCATCGTCTGAAGTGATCAATGTAGTGAACACCAAAGGAGAAAATATTCGCGTCTACAATACACTGGGACAATTGGTCATTTCAACCAAGAATCCTCAGATCAGCCTCAATAACGGTGTTTATTTTGTGAAGGTCGGTGATACCACGATTCGTGTGATCATTCGATAAAAGCCGTAAAACAACTATTCAGGCCACGGGTAATCCTGTGGCTTTTTTGTTTTGTATATTTTGCGGTCAAATCAGCAACTATGAGAATATTGTGTGTACTTCTATTTCTTTCCCAATTCACATTCGGACAGATCACTGTTGAAAGTATTTGGAAAACGGGTGAATTCAGAACTGCGGGTGTAAGCGGTTTCAGATCCATGAATGACGGCATACACTTCACCAAGATCAGCGAAAAAGATGGAAAAGTCACGATCACCATGCACAAGATCACGGATAGCAATGGCGAAGGAAAAGTACTCGTTTCTGCCGACGAACTGACACTCAATGGCCAACCGATCGACATTCAGGAATATGAATTCAATTCAGATGAATCAAAGATCCTCATCATGACAAAGATGGAGAGCATTTACCGCAGAAGTTATGTTGCAGTGCATTATCTTCTCGACCTTAAGACAAAAAAAATAGAGCCACTTGACAGCGACCGTTCACCACAAACACTGGCAGAATATTCTCCCGATGGGACCAAAGTATCCTTCATTTACAAGAATGATCTATTCGTTAAAGATCTACAATCCGGCAAAGTACGTAAGCTGACCTATGATGGAAAAACGAACAAAGTGATCAATGGTACGACAGATTGGGTTTACGAAGAAGAATTCGGAATTACCAAGGCCTACGATTGGTCACCCGACAGTAAGAAGATCGCATTCCTCAAATTCAACGAGAAGAAAGTAAAGGAATTCTCACTCACGTATTACAACAATGAGCTGTATCCCGAACAGTACACTTTCAAATACCCTAAGGCCGGTGAAGACAATTCAAAGGTCTCTGCACATGTTTTGGACATCAAGAGCGGTAAGCTTTCAACCATAGCGCTTGGAGAGTATGAATACATCCCCCGATTAACCTGGTCAAACACCTCAAACAAACTGATTCTCCAAACCCTCAACCGGCATCAGAATTTGTTGCGTTATCACTTGTACGATGCCACCTCGAAAAAGCCAACTGTAAACGTTTTTTACGAGGAACGCTCATCTGCCTATGTCGAGATCGACAACAATCTCACCGTACTAAAGGATGACAATTCACTCCTTCGCACCAGTGAAGCCGATGGTTTCAATCACATTTATCGTCTTGGTTTTGATGGAACGATGACACAGATTACAAAAGGAAGCTGGGACGTCATAGAGCTCTATGGAATTGATAATGAGAATGAATACATTTACTATTCTTCCGCAGAAAACAGTGCGATCACCAAGATCTTAAGCCGGATAAGGATCAATGGGAATGACAAGGCATTACTCAGTGAAACATCAGGATACAATGACGCAGAGTTTACATCCGGCATGCGCTACTTCGTTAAAACCCATTCAGATGCGAATACTCCACCCGTTTACAGTCTCTGCGACAATACCGGAAAAGAGATCGCTGTACTAGAAGACAATAAGAAACTGCGTGAAAAGCTAAATAAATATGAATTGGGAAAGAAAGAATTCATGACATTTGATCTTGGAACCCACCAGCTCAATGGATGGATGATCAAGCCTAAGAATTTCGACCCGACTAAAAAGTATCCTGTTTACATGACCGTCTACGGAGGCCCCGGGCACAATGAGGTCACAGACAGCTGGGACGGTTCCGACTACATGTACCACCAGCTACTGACACAACGTGGATACATTATCGTTTCGGTCGATCCGAGAGGCACGATGTACCGAGGGGCTGAATTCAAAAAAAGCACCTATTTACAGCTGGGAAAGCTTGAAACAGAAGATATCATCAATACGGCTAAGGAACTTCAGGAAATGCCATTCATTGCAGCAGACAGGATTGGAATTCAGGGATGGAGCTACGGAGGATTCATGTCCTCCCTCGCAATCACAAAAGGTGCCGATCAGTTTAAGATGGCCATCGCTGTTGCACCGGTCACCAACTGGAAATTCTATGACAATATTTACACCGAGCGTTTCATGCGCACACCGGCAGAAAACGAAAGCGGATACAACGACAACTCACCGATCAACTTTGTGAATAAACTTAAAGGCAAGTACCTTCTAATCCATGGCTCAGGCGATGACAATGTTCATTACCAGAACACCATGGAAATGATCAATGCCCTGGTAAAGGCAGACAAACAGTTCGATTTGTTCATCTACCCGAACAGAAATCACGGTATTTACGGCGGAAACACTCGTAATCATCTGTTTACAATGATGTTGAATTACACGGTAGAAAATCTCTGAAAAAACCGAAAGCGGAAAGTCTTCAAAGACACCCATCGATGCTTAAAAATAATTGCATCAGGACAACTGAAAATTGAAATTGTTTGTTAATTTAGGCACACAAAACAACAGACATTCAAAAACATACACAATGAGCCAAGTTGCGAAAATTGAACTGGAAGGAACTATTTACGAATTCCCGGTAGTGATCGGATCAGAAAACGAAAAAGCGATCGACATTTCGAAGCTCCGTGACACTACAGGTTACGTTACACTGGATACGGGATACAAAAACACCGGAGCTACGAAGAGTAAGATCACTTTCCTTGACGGAGAAGAAGGGATCTTGCATTACCGTGGATACGCCATCGAACAGCTCGCAGAAAAAGCAAGCTTTCTTGAGGTCGCCTATCTGTTGATCTATGGTGAACTTCCTACACAAGCACAACTTGACTCTTTCCGCAACAGCATAACTAAGCATACGCTCGTTCATGAGGACATGAAGCAATTCTTTGAGGCTTACCCTGCGAAAGCGCATCCGATGGGTGTTCTTTCCTCAATGATCTGCTCACTCTCTACTTTCTACCCTGAATCGCTTGACCCGAACAGAAGCCCTGAGGCGAAAGACCTAACCATTCACCGCTTACTGGCAAAATTACCTACTCTGGCTGCCTGGTCTTACAAGAACGCTATGCGCCACCCATTCATGTACCCAAAGAATCGATTCGATTATTGCGAGAATTTCCTATACATGATGTTTGCCATGCCGACCGAGGATTATCAGGTCGATCCGGTGGTTGTGGATGCGCTGAATAAATTGCTTATCCTTCACGCCGATCACGAGCAGAATTGTTCAACGTCGACTGTGCGGATCGTAGGGTCGTCGCAAGCGAACTTATACGCTACGATATCAGCAGGTATTTCAGCACTTTGGGGGCCTCTACACGGAGGTGCAAATCAGGAAGTTATTGAAATGCTTCAGAAGATCCACAGCGATGGCGGAGACGTCGACAAGTGGGTCGCAAAGGCGAAGGATAAAGATGATCCATTCCGATTGATGGGCTTCGGACACCGCGTTTATAAGAACTTTGACCCACGGGCGAAGATCATCAAGAAAGCTTGTGACGATGTGCTGACAAAGTTAGGAATCAATGACCCAATGTTGGATATCGCGAAAAAACTGGAAAAAGTGGCGCTTGAAGATGAATATTTCAAAGCAAGAAACCTTTATCCGAATGTTGATTTCTACTCGGGGATCATTTACAAAGCGTTAGGTATACCAACCGAAATGTTCACCGTTATGTTCGCCCTTGGTCGACTTCCGGGATGGATCGCACAATGGAAAGAAATGACCGAGAACAAGGAGCCTATCGGAAGACCGCGACAGATCTACACGGGATATACATCTCGGGAGTATGTTGAGATCGGAAAAAGGTAATTGTTGACCATCAAGTTGGTAAATATCAATAATTTGATCTTCATACTGTGTGGCTCAATTCTTTTGTTGAGCTGTGATAATTCTATTCAAAAGTCGACAAAGAATACTGAATCGAAAGCAGATCAAAACGTGAATTTGGTGGACGTTTCCAAAAAGAAGCCAGCAATCGTTTTAGAAAATGTAGATTCAAAATTTATAACTACTCATTTCAAATTCAAAGGCAAGCCAATCGAGTTTATCAAATGGAAAGACGCGATCGGTTCACATATCACCTTTACCACACTCACCAATATTGTAGAACAAAATGACCCCGAAGGGGAGTTTTATGGTAAAACCAGGTACTTGAATTGTTATCATTATTCTGAAAACGAGGGCTATTACAAATTGTCTTGGATTGTATCTGACTTTGTGGAAAATTGCCCTGTTGATTTGACACTAAGTTTCATCAAGAAAAGCCTTCACATTACAGATTTGAATAAAGATGGAATTGGAGAGATTTGGACAATGTATCGATCTGCCTGTCGCGGTGGAGTAGATCCGAGCGAACATACGCTTATAATGTACGAAGGATCGAAAAAACATCAAATTAAGGGTGAATCCAAAATTGAAATTTCTGAAGCGGATACCTACGGAGGTGAAATAACCGAAATAAAAGGGTTCAAAGACGGAGATCCATTCGTTGAATATGCAAAGAATTTTTGGAAGAAGAATTCTAAGGAAACGTGGGAATAAAGATCTAAAAGTAACTCCTTTGTTTTTATCTCTTCTTGAACCTACAAAAATCTCGAAATTTCAAAGAGAGGTTAGATCGATTATTACAATTTTGCCCGTCTAAAACTCTATTGTCAGATTTCGGGATCTGTGACTGTTCTTTTTGACCCTACATAGATACCGAAATTTCGGAAACTGCATTCAAGCTCACCGTTGAATACTTTGATCTTCTTGTCAGGTTTCAATCCAATTGACTTAAATCCTTCTTCACTGGATGAAAGGATCCAGCAGGAATAACCTTGAAGCGCATGTTTCATCCAGGTACCGAGTCGTTCATACAGTTCTGCGATATCATCCCCCATTCTCACACCGTATGGTGGATTGCTCACCATAATACCATATTCCTCCGGAACTTTAAATGACTCAAAGGGACCGGAATGCGTTTCTACAAATCGTCCGAAGGGAAGCGCTCTAAGATTTCTTCTGGTTTTGAGTATCATTTCATCACTAATGTCGGACCCAACGATCCTGCAAGGAAGTCCCACTACCCTTTTAGGAACGGAGGCAAGAAGCTCCTCCCATAATTCCGGATCGAAATTCTTCAGATTTTTGAAAGCATAATGCTGACGTTCAATATTCGACGGAATACCTGTCGCCAAAAAAGCAGCTTCAATGAGCAGCGTGCCCGAACCGCAAAAGGGATCAATGAACGGACTTCTTCTGTCCCATCCCGACATTCGGATCAGACCAGCGGCAACGACTTCGTTCAACGGAGCCTCACCGGATGATTCGCGATAACCACGCTGAAAAAGTGGACTTCCACTCGTATTCACGCTGATCGTCACTTGATCTTCACGTACATAGAGATCGAACAGTACCTGAGGCGTTTTTACATGAACGTCCGGTCTATCGCCCGTTCTATCCCGAAACGTATCTACTATGGCATCTTTAACAAGTAAAAAAGGAAACTGTGAATGCTTAAAGATCGTAGAGAACACTGCTCCCTTGACCGCAAATGTCTTCTCCTTGGAGAAAAGACCGGTCCAGTCTACCAACATGCAATTCCTGTAAAGATCCTTTTCTTCCCTGATCCTGAATTCCGCAACGGTCACGAGTACAGCAATCGCACAACTCGAATAGAGATTCAAGCGATATACATCCTTCCAAGTACCTTTGAGCTGCACAGCTCTGTTCAAAACCTGGGCATCCTTGTATCCTAGATCGATGAGTTCCTGCTTCAGCACTTCTTCAAGACCATAGAAGGTTTTCAGAGTTATTTTCAAATCTCCTTCAGGTAATCCCGAAATCGCTTTCTTTTTTGGTTCTTTCAACACTTAAGACTTAATTTTGCACAAAAGAAAGAATTTGAGCTCAATAAAACTGCATCTTTCGCTTTTCCTGTTCTTAACGTCCGGTATTTTATTGGCTCAACAAAAGGTTGGTTTAGTATTGAGCGGCGGAGGTGCTACCGGTTTTTCTCATATCGGTGTACTTAAAGCCCTCGAAGAAAGGGGAATACCGATCGACTATATCACGGGTACATCCGCTGGAGCCCTTGTTGGTTCGATGTATGCTATAGGCTGGAGCCCTGAAGAAATCGAAGCTTATGTACTGAGTGAAGAGTTTCAAACGATGACAAAAGGCCAGCTGGACGCTGCCAAACGTTTCGTCTATCGAGAGGATGAACCCAACTCTAGTGTGATCGATCTGTCCTTTTCCAAAGATTCGCTCCTCAGCAAATCACTGCCCACGAACTTCACATCCTCTGCTTTTTTGGACTACCAGATGATGTCTTTTCTCGGTACGACCAGCGCAAGTTACGGCGATGATTTCGATCGGCTGTTTGTCCCTTTCAGATGCGTAGCATCCGATATCGCCGCAAAGAAAAGTATCGTATTCAAGAATGGTCATCTCAATCAGGCAGTGAGAGCCTCCATGACCTTTCCGTTCTACCTGAACCCTATCCGAGTGGACGGGATCCTGTTATTCGATGGAGGATTGTACAACAACTTTCCCGCAGATGTAATGTACCACGAATTTAATCCGGACTATATCATTGGGAGCAATGTTTCCTACAACGCTGCCCCACCCGAAGAGGAAAGTCTTATCAGTCAGGTAACGAACATGCTTGTCTACTATTCCAATTACGATTTACCTTGCGAGGCAGGATACATCATTGAACCAAAAACGGAGGTCACCACATTTGAATTTGAATCCGTCAAACAAGCCATCGAAGACGGATACCGCTCAGCTCAACTGTATCTGGATTCCATTGAGACGCACATCGAAAAAAAGATCAGCCGCGAAGAACTTTTCGAGCGAAGGAAAGCTTTCAAAGAAAAGATTGCCGCTTTGCAAGTCAGTTCGATCTCCAATAACAACAGCCGCAAAAGGGACATGACCTATGCTAGGGCATCCATGATCCGATCCAGAAAAGAAGAAGTGCTGTATCCCGCCCAAGTTGAACGACGCTACTACAGGCTTTACGCTACTCCGCAGATCGATTTCATCTACCCGACCCTTTCGCTAAAATCGGACAGCACCTACAATCTGGACCTCGAGGTGCGAAAAGCGAAAGATTTCCGTCTCGACGTTGGAGGTCACATCTCT
>JBKCAB010000417.1:0-731 GCA_046307935.1 Bacteroidota bacterium
TGCAACAGCTGCGATCTACCGGCCTGGACAAGTTGCTGCCGGAGCTCAAACAACCTGTGATGGGCATCTGTCTGGGCATGCAGCTGATGTGTGAATCGACCGAAGAAGGCGATACGCAGGGACTTGGCATCTTCGACGGAGTCCGTGTGGTACGCTTCGACGAAGCGCTCAAAGTTCCACACATGGGATGGAACGACCTATACGATACAAAAGGATTCATGAAAGGCATCGAAGAACCGGTCTACTTTGTACACAGCTATTATGCAACGCTCTGCAATTGGTCTGTTGCCAAAACGGATTATCCTCAAGCCTTTTCGGCTGCTCTCGAAAAAGACAACTTTCTTGCGTGTCAGTTCCACCCGGAAAAGAGCGGGCTGGCAGGTGAAGCCATTTTAAAACGATTTTTAGACAAGGCATGAAGATGACGATCATCCCGGCCATTGACCTGATCGACGGCAAATGTGTACGTCTGACAAAGGGAGATTATGACACCAAAACGGTGTACCATGACGACCCGCTCACGATAGCCAGACAGTTTGAGGAGCTTGGTTTCCAGCGATTACACCTGGTCGATCTGGACGGTGCGAAAGCAGGAAAGGTGATCAATCTTGCCGTTCTGGAAAATATCTGCCGAAATACATCTCTCCGCGTAGATTTTGGAGGCGGGATCAAAACAGATGAAGATCTCAATTCAGTGATGAATGCAGGTGCCTGGCAGGTGACCATTGGAA
>JBKCAB010000418.1:0-3213 GCA_046307935.1 Bacteroidota bacterium
ATCTCGCAGTACGAGAAATGATTGAAGATGTACTTGACGGATCCTTTCTGGATGAAGCGTACTCAGCTTTGCGAGCTACACGCCCTACGGCGGTAAATCTTTTTTGGGCTTTGGATCGTATGCGAGATGCGCTCGATCACAGTGCGGGAGATTTTCTTGAAACGGCATGGAATACCGCAAATTCAATCGTAGAAGATGACGTCGAAACTTGCCGAATGATCGGTGTGCACGGACTTCCCATTATTGAGGAGATCGCCCAACGAAAAAACGGTGAGGTGGTAAACATACTTACACATTGCAATGCGGGAATGCTTGGCTGTATTGAATGGGGGACGATCACATCACCGATCTATCAGGCGATGGAAAAAGGTATCAAAGTGCATGTTTGGGTGGATGAGACACGACCGCGCAATCAGGGTTCCAATCTTACAGCATACGAATTGACCCGTCACGGGGTGCCCCATACCCTGATCGTGGATAACGCCGGCGGGCACCTGATGCAGCACGGGATGGTCGATATGGTCATTGTTGGTACAGACCGGACCACACGGAACGGTGATGTAGCGAATAAAATTGGGACGTATCTGAAAGCTTTGGCTGCCCGAGACAATCAAATTCCGTTTTATGTCGCTCTCCCATCAACGACCCTAGACATGACTATCCGCGATGGTCTTAAGGAAATTCCGATCGAGGAACGTGATCAGGATGAGGTGCGCTTCATGATCGGAAAGAGCAGTAACGGGCGAATTGAGCCGGTTTTGATCTGTCCGGAAACCACTCCGGCCAGTAATTACGGTTTTGATGTAACACCGGCTCGTTTAATTACAAAAATCATAACTGATCGGGGAATTTGTGATGCGAGCGAAGCGGGGCTTTTGGAACTCTATCCAGAGTTCAGGTAAGTGGTTTTAGCTTTCCCGAGCCATGAGTTGATCAGCCAGTTGTACCAAAGGAAACTTATTGGTATCTCCAGTTTTGATCGCATTCAATGCGGCCATAGCGATATTGTAGTGATGCTTCATGGTTATTTCACATGCTTCACGCGCACCAATCGAGGTGTACAGCTCACGCGTCTTTTGAACTTTCCGTTCTGAATCGGTTTCATATTCCAGCTGTTTCAACGTCTCAAGCTGAACCGGATTCGCCAATTCTTGTGCTTTAAGTTTGAGCAGTGTCTTCTTGTTAGCGATCACATCTCCTCCTACCTGTTTACCAAATTTATCAGGGTCAGCATACAGGTCGAGAATATCATCCTGGATCTGGAATGCAATACCCAGGTTTTCACCGAACTGGTAGATGTTCTTTCTGTCGGACAAGTCCGCATCAGCAATGATCGCTCCCAGCTCTAATGCACACCCAAGAAGAACAGAAGTTTTCAAGCGGATCATTTCGAGGTATTCTGGAATGGTGACATCAGCTCTTGATTCAAAATCCATATCGAGTTGCTGTCCTTCGCATACCTCAATTGCAGTTCTGTTGAAAAGCTCCAGAAGGTCGTGAAGGTGTTTCCGATCCTGCATTGCGAGAAGCTGGTAGGCCTTTACAAAAAGAACATCTCCCGAAAGTATCGCAATGCTGAGGTTCCATTTTTTATGGACTGTTTCCTGGTTCCTTCTCAGGGGTGCCTCATCCATAATATCATCGTGGATCAGGGTGAAATTGTGAAAAACTTCAACTGCCAGTGATGCGTTCACTGCCGATAAAGGGTCTTTATCAAATAATTTTGCACCAAGTAAGGTGAGGATGGGGCGCATTCGTTTTCCGCCAAGTCCCATGAAATACCTCAACGGGTCATAAAGATTGGCCGGAGTCGTTGGAAGATCAATTTTCCCGATCTCCATTTCAATTAGGGCAGTATAGTTTTTTAGTTCCTGCATCAGTCTTTCAGGAGATTCATTAAATAGGTGCCATACCCGCTTTTAACAAGTGGTTCGGCAATTTGTTTGAGTTGTTCTCTGGTGATAAAACCATTTCGGTAAGCAACCTCTTCGATACATCCGATCTTGAGACCCTGTCGTTCTTCAATGACCTGAACGAATTGTCCTGCCTGCATCAAAGAGGCAAAGGTTCCGGTATCCAGCCATGCTGTTCCTCTGTCCAAAACGGCTACTTTTAGCTGACCTCTCCGCAAGTATTCGGCATTGACATCAGTGATCTCATATTCTCCACGAGCGGAAGGCTGGAGGTTTTTAGCGATCTCAACAACGGAGTTGTCATAGAAATAAAGACCAGGAACAGCAAAGTTCGATTTGGGATGTTTTGGCTTCTCTTCAATGGAAACCACATGCATTGCCTTGTCAAACTCAACTACACCGTATCGTTCAGGATCGCTCACATGGTAAGCATACACAACTCCGCCATCGGGGTCATTGTTCTCCTTGAGAAGGTCATCCATACCAACCCCGTAAAAGATGTTATCCCCAAGGATTAATGCAACTTTATCATTACCAATGAACTCCTCACCAATAACAAAAGCCTGAGCAAGCCCGTTGGGTATTTCCTGAACGGCGTAGGTGAATCTGCAACCCAATGCCTCTCCGGAACCCAGCAGTTTTTCAAAGTTAGGCAGGTCATGAGGTGTAGAAATTATGAGGATCTCGCGAATACCGGCACTCATTAGTATCGAAAGTGGGTAATAGATCATTGGCTTGTCGTAGACCGGCATGAGCTGTTTCGAAACGGCAAGTGTCAGTGGGTGAAGACGTGTTCCGGATCCTCCGGCCAATATTATTCCTTTCATGAATTAGTGTTGGTTTCTTCTATTTTGGAGTGACATCAAAATGGTGCCTTAGCATTTGTTTCAGGATTGAATATCCTCGTCATCCTCTTTTTTGGGCGGGTTCAAAAGTTCCAGATCTTCATCTGTCGAAAGTTGCAGATCTGACCAATCGATATCGCTTTCTTCCGTGTATACCTCAAAATAAGGTTCCACAAATGACTTGGACATCAGGATCTTGTTCAGCGTCAACAATAAGGATGGCAAGATAAGAAGGTTAGTTACCATAGCGATCAGCAGCGTCACCGAGATAAGGAAACCCAGTGCTTGTGTACCACCGAATTGTGAGAACATAAAAACAGAGAATCCACAGAACAGGACGATCGAGGTGTAGAACATACCAAGTCCGGATTCTCTGAGCGCAACGAGGACACATTCTTTGATGTCCCAATGTCTGACCTTGAGCTCTTGACGGTATTTAGCGAGGTAGTGAATAG
>JBKCAB010000419.1:0-7031 GCA_046307935.1 Bacteroidota bacterium
TTTACTACCATTTAGCACTGAACCAGGCTCGCAAAGGTAATAATCCGGAGTATAGGTTACATACACTTTCATTCGCTGGCACATTTTCACAATGCCATCATCGCGAATCCTAGCATAAGGTGTAATATCTAAATTAAAAGCAACAACATTGATGTCCCAAGCCTTAATACAATCGGCAATAACCTTTTCATTATCTCCATAAAAAGTGTGAAGCTTACAAAGGATAACTGGACGCCCCGCATTGGGGCGTTTTTATTTTGTCAGCGCCGAAGGTTGAATAACTTTAGCATAGTGACTAGCTTTGACCGGTATTTCGAATGGTCTATACACATCATGCTGTAACTCATGGGTTCTGAATTATTCAAGGCACTTGAACAACGCTTCGGAGCGCAACACGTATCGGCGGTTCCTTCGGTCGAAGGCAGCATTCCACTACTCATGATCGATCTTGCTCTTTCCGTTCCTGTTACTGTACTTATGACAGACGGATTGAGCACTTACCGGATGGATGTACCTGAAAAGCTCGCGGGTAGAGCACACAATGAGCTCTATTTCTGTCTGCCGCCTTATTGGGAATGGCAGGATTTAGAAAATCCCAACACCAACTGGGTATTCACATGGATCCGCAAGCTCGCAGATCATGCGCTGAATAAAAAAGTGTGGTTCGGTCCCGGGCATACTTTTCCGAGTGGGAAAGAATTACTTCCCTTTTCACCGTTACAGAAACAGAACCACCTGATCTTGACAGAACCGATCTTATTGGCTGATCAACTTACTCCTCTGCGACTAGGTGACAGAACGATTTATTTTCTTGCGGTGATACCTGTTTTCAAAGATGAAATGGACTACAAACAAGCTCGTGGAACATTCAAATTGCTGCAAAAATTCAATGCAGCAGGTGTAACGGAGAAACTCGATGACTACCGCCCTTCATCTTTGAAAGGCAAATGGAGGTTTTTCCCTGGTCCCTGACCATCAATTGAGTTTGATACCTTAAGTAAAATTAGTAACTTGGCAATGTCAACGCTTTTGCTATGAAGTTTTTAGCTTTTCTGGTGTCGCTTTCTTTTACATTGTTTACCTTTTTCAAGGGGCTATCGCAGGAATTCATTGATCCCTTTAGTGTCCGAATCAATGCTGCCTCTGATGAAAAGACAGATTCAGAAAATGCTGAATGGAATGAACTAGTAGCTGAGAGAACGCTTTATTCATCCACTTTTGTAACCGGCAGTGGAATGATCAAATCGGTTTTCAGCAAAGAACCGATCAATTATATGGATAAAGCTGGTCATTTACAAGCGGTTCAGTCTTTTCCGGAGCTGTTCAGACCGATCAACGGCTATGCCGCCTTGCAACAGCAATATCCCACTTATGTTTTGGGAAATGGTGCATTTGCTGTTACCACAGAGGATGAACAACGGATCGTTCTCGGAGGGAACTCAACAACGGTCGATGGCATGGTATTTACCGGTCAACCTGCTAAGAGGAAAGAAGATATCCTCATCGGAGGAAACCTGTCTTGGGTACAAAAGCAGCTCTTGTTCCGTCAGAATGCCATTAAATACAATTACATATTGCAGTGGCGACCGGCTAGCGGAGAATTGATAATTCGGGATGAGCTGCAAATTCCGCCTGATTTCAGGATCGTTGAAGAAAATGGCACCCTTCTCATTCTGGATAGGGAGGGGATTGAGCAGGGTTCCGTTCGCGCACCACTCTGTTACGATGCGAACGGTAAATGGTGTTTGGCGGAGCTAAATGTTGAAAGTAACGGTGAGAAAACGTTCATCAAGCTTGTGGTTCCTGCGTCCTGGATGGATGATGCAGTGCGCACATTCCCAATCGTTGTGGACCCTGTTGTTACCGGTCCCACATCATTCTGGAACGGTGGCACGATGCCATCCTGTATCACGCCGACCTACAACGAGGACAGCATTCAGGTTACGATACCTGGTGGCGTCAACGTAACGGGACTCTTCGTAACGGCAAGTTTTTACGCTGATCCATTCACAACAGCGATCATGAGCCAAGGTGAGATGAGGTTCCGAACCTCTTGTGCAACATCACAGTCTTTTACCGTTACCGGAAATACCGGAACATTGCCAGGAACAGCTTATCTAGATAGTTTTAACGTTTTCAACCCACTGACTTGCTGCCTTCCCGAATCTTGCGAGCCGACAAGTTTTTACCTGACCATGTTGCTTGGCAGGACCGGTCCGGGTACAGGCTGTAATACCAACTTCATCCGGTATGATCCGTTCACAACCCAATGGCCTTTTCAAGCGGTTATTGTCGGTAAGACGGCAGAATCTTACGGAAATAAGTGGGTAGTACCGCAGTCTACCATTTGCTCAAATACTTGTACCATCGTGGGGTTGGCATATGCAAATCAGGGCGTAGCTCCCTATACATTTTCGCATCCCTGGTCAACTGAGGTGGTTACAACCGGTCAGAACAATGGCTGCAGTAACGGTGCCACAAACCATCAGTTTACACTGACAATCCCGAATTGCCCTATTTATTGCGATACAGTGAACACCACTCTAACGGTCCCTCCACCAGTCATAGTTGACGCCTGTGGAACAGTTATCACCGGTATTCCCGATGAAACAGTTACCCTCAAACCAACTCCGGAGGTCCTTATAACGGCCGATACATTGGTCTGCTCGGGAACACCGTTCACCATCGGCTTACAATCGTGTATACCGCAGGCGCCAATGGTATGGGCAGGTAATAACCAGCAGGGATCGGGTTCAATATCAGACACCTTTTTTAACAGCTCCGATCAGCAATCAGTAACGAACTACATCGCAAGTACGAGTCTGAATGGATGCAATTCGGATACGGTAAGCATCAACATGTATGTGGAGCCAAACCCGCAGGCGGCGTTCAGTTGGTCTCCGGATCCTGTTATTGTATCGGTTCCGGTAGTGTTTTCAGATGGCACACAGAATTATTCGGCCAATCTTGACAGCTGGAGTTGGGATCTTGGAGACCAGAGCCAATCGACCGATCAGAATCCCGGAAATACCTACCTCGTCCCGGGTACCTACGCGGTTTGTCTGGACGTCGAAACAGCGACAGGTTGTACGGATACCTTGTGCCAGCCCGTTATCGTAGCACCGGCCACGGTTGTTGCGCCGAATGTAATCACTGCCAATGAAGATGGCGTGAACGATCTACTTGCTTTTCAATTTCTGGAGTTCTATCCGGACAATGAGTTGGTAGTTTTGAACAGGTGGGGAAATACTGTTTTCACCAAAAATTCCTACACCAATGACTGGGACGGAGGTGATCTTACCGAAGGAACGTATTTTTATCACCTCATCGTAAATGACGGGGAGCAGGAATACAAGGGATTCTTTCAGCTGGTGAGGTAACTCGTTTGGTAAGCGTCTTTGGGGTTAAAAGTCAGCTGATTACTAGCGTTTTAAGTATAATCTTCTCGATTATTCTGATCCTTTCCATGCACAGCTGCGTTCGAAATTTCGCAATTAAGCTGATAAATAAAATGCATTTCTGAAAAATGTTTAACAAATAATATGAAAAAGTTAAACAAAAAATGCTCCAGCTTGTTTAACACTCGTAAACAAAAAGGAACATCCCGAAAATCCTAAAAAGAGTAGGGAACACAAAATCTATTAGTTATGTTATTATCTATTACTGCAACAGACTTGTTTGACGCTAGTCAAGGTCTGGGAATCAACCAAGCAACAGCGTTCACCTTTTTTGTGGGAACGATGGCAATGATGGCAGCCTCTGCCTTTTTCTTTTTCGAAATTCGGAATGTGGGCGAAAAATGGAGAACATCGGTTCTTGTATCCGGTTTAATCACGTTCATTGCTGCCGTGCATTATTACTACATGCGCGACTACTTTACACAAACCGGAACGTCACCAACATTTTTCCGCTACGTGGACTGGTTGTTAACTGTTCCGTTAATGTGTGTTGAATTTTATTTGATAACAAAGAAAGCCGGGGCAAAACAGTCATTGCTTTGGAAATTGATCTTGGCTTCAGTTGTGATGTTGGTAACAGGTTTCTTCGGAGAAGCAACAGACAGAGACAACAGTGTATTGTGGGGCGTTCTTTCAGGAGCAGCATATTTTTACATTGCTTACCTGGTTTGGTTCGGAGAGGTTGCGAGCTTGGCTCAGACCGCTGGACCATCAGTTGCTAAAGCGACCAGAATTCTTGCTTGGTTTGTGTTGGTGGGATGGGCGATCTATCCACTTGGATACATCATTGGAACACCAGGAGGTCTTTTCGGAATGTTCGGAAGTGAGTTGAATAACCCATGGATGGACGTCGTTTACAACATTGGTGACGCAGTGAATAAAATCGGCTTCGGATTGGTAATCTACACACTAGCAAAGTCTGATTCTAATGAATAATTTGGTTGCCGTTGTTTTATTGGCGCGTCTCGCGGCATAGAGACGGTTACCGATTGATAATTATAGAGGCTACGACGTAAGATGTAGCCTCTATTTTTTTACCATTAAGCACCTTGTGGAGTATGACGTTCGAGATCGGATCAGTTGGAGATGAAACTTTTGATTTTTCTTTCATTGGACTTGGAGCCAGTAACAGTTTGATCCTGCTTTCTTTGTTAAAGAATGAACTGCTGAAAGACAAGCAAGTCTTGATTATTGAACCTTCCAGGAAAGCGGAAAACGATAAAACATATTGTTTCTGGGCAGATAGCAATGATTCAATGGTTCATGATCTGGCACCCATGATCTCCCACTCATTTGAAAAATTGAAAGTCAGTAGCAGCCAACTGCAAGATATTTCAGCTCAACCCTATTTCTACATTCGAAGTATTGATCTGTACAATTTTACATTGAAAAAGCTGTTCGATGAAAATATCATCATTCTGAGGGATGAGGTTGCTGCCATCGAATTTGAAGCCGACGAATACCTTATTTCCACATCGGGCAGTAGATACCGGTCGAGGTATGTTTTCGACAGCAGGCCACCAGTGTTCTCAGAGATGAGCGAGGAAGAAATCCATTTGAAACAAACCTTTATCGGTCTTCATATAAAATGTGAAAAACCTGTTTTTGATCATACGTCTTTTGAGATGATGAATTTCAATGTTGAGCAAAATGGTTCCACCCAATTCATGTATGTGATTCCATTCAATCAACAGGAGGCTTTAGTCGAGCTAACGCGATTTGGGGCGGAAGAACTCAATCAAGAGGAGGCGAATATAGTATTACGAAACTATGTTTCAAAAGAATGGGGTCCTTATGAAATAATAGCTGAAGAAAAAGGGTGCATCCCAATGACCACATTCCAGAATGAACCCAGTAATTATCCGGGAATTCTAAACACGGGAACAGCGGCTAATTTGATTAAACCAAGCACAGGTTACGGGTTCAAGAATATGTATTCTTTCGCGCTGGAGGTCACTGAACGTATCTCAAAAAAGGATTACGGTAATTTCAATAAACTCAACATTCTTCGAAAAAAAAGGTTTAGGTTCTATGATACCTTGCTGTTGATCATTCTGCTGCGATGGCCCGATAAAGGAAAAACGATATTTACACGCTTATTTGAAAAACACACCGCAAGGGGCATCTTCAAATTTTTGGATGAGAAGACGACCTGTTATGAAGAGCTAAAAATATTCATTACGCTTCCTTTTGGGCCATTTTTAAGGGCCGTGTACCATTACTTTAAGCAGAAAAATCAGCTGCGCTACATGGCATCTTTACTGTTCATGTTAAGCTATTCATTACTGGCACAATTTAGTGCTGATGCTGCACTGAATTTTGGATATGTGATCCTCTCGATTGGACTCTTGGGAATAGGTATCCCGCATGGTGCACTAGATCATTTGTTGGTTAAAGACAACAAGTTTTCCCTTTCAGGTTTTCTGCTGAAGTATTGTATTACAATAGCATTGTTTTATTTGATTTGGCTTCTCTTCCCCACCTTTTCATTGATACTATTCATCGTATTTTCTTCGCTACATTTTGGTGAATCCGAATTGATTTCATTTCGTACACGGACGCACAATCCGGTTTCCATTGTTCGATCATTTTTCCTTGGATTAAGCATTCTACTCTGCATAATCGGAACACACGTCGAAGAATCATTAACCATTATTTCACATCTGAATGCGAATTATACATTCAATTCATTGAACGTAAAATGGGTGTTTTTGATTTTATCAACTTCTTCTTTTCTATATATTCTCACGGAGAGTTTCTTTTCCAAAAGCGCAACAAATTATGGTCTAATTTTCCTTCTTTTACTTGGCATTCAGGCTCCGTTAATTATTTCCTTCGGATTGTATTTCATCATGCAACACAGCAACAACGCTTGGAAACATCTTCAAAAAGGGCTACAAATGAGTTCTTTAGAACTATACAAACAGGCGGCTTGGTACACGTTAGGTGCACTGACAATCCTTCTACTGATCCTTTTCAATGCAGAACAATTGAACTCAATGAATGACCTGTGGGCTCAGTTCTTCATTTTCATAGCCTGCATCAGCCTGCCACATTTTCTGATCATGCATATTTTCTATCGCGAAAATGAAGCTGTATAGCGTGACTGTTAAGTTCTAGGTTTTGTTCCTGCAAATCACGATCTGCGGTGTGGGCTGGCTTACTATCTAGGTGCTACTATTTTTTCAAACAGTAGTAATCCCCTTCATTTTCTATGCAGTTAGTAACTGAATTAATCCTCATGTTAATTACTCCATCAGGATTATTTAGCGATTCTCCTGTTATCACAGCCTTAGTTGGAGAAAGTATCTGAATATCTAAATTGAAATGAGTTGTTTTGCCGTTCAAAATGATCCCCCAAGAACCTAGGTCACTAGCGTAGTCAATTTTAACTTTGATTGACTGATCCTCATTTGAAAAAGTTTTTCCTGCCAAATAACTTAAAACATCAGAATCCATATCAAAATCAGTTTGTCCGAAAGACAGGTTGACAGAAAGGAAAAGAAAGGATAAAACTATTAATTTTTTCATTTTTTAAAGTTTGAATTTATACTTGTTCGTTTTGATTTTTGG
>JBKCAB010000420.1:0-5909 GCA_046307935.1 Bacteroidota bacterium
CACACGTACACATACCCCTTTACGCTGTGGGCAAGAATCAAGTGCAGCAGACTTACTCTTCTTCACCACCGCTGTTCTTCCTTTGCGAACTAATTGTTGGATAGTTGGCATAAAATACTCTTAATTTTTACTACGTTTATACTAATACACATTTCGCCCAAACACAGTTTGAGGGGTGCAAAGATAGAGAGTTAAATGGATAAACCAAGAAGTTATCAAAAAAAAGTGTGGTTTTTTCACAATTTGGTGTTCACATCTCTTGCAGCGTACTGAGCTCATTCTATGAGTAGGGATGAATCGATAGGTGAACCAATAAAAAAAGGCCTCCAATAGGAAGCCTTTAAAGAGTACTATATAATAAAGGTGTATTAGTTCCTGTACAACGTGCGTTTTACCGCCTTCATGATCCGCTCCACATTCGGTAAAGCTTCATCGATCAAGGAAGGTGAAAAAGCAAACGGCGTGTCAGTTTGAGTTACCCGCTCTACCGGTGCGTCTAGATGATCGAAAGCATAACGTTGCAAATGGTAAGCGATCTCAGAGGAAATTGATGCCAGCGGCCAGGACTCTTCAACTACCACACAGCGGTTGGTTTTTTTCACTGACTCCACAACTGTTCCATAGTCTATCGGTCTGATGGTTCGGAGATCGATTATCTCCAAAGATATACCTTCTTTTGCAAGCTCTTCTGCAGCTAACTGAGCAACCTTGATGATCTTACCGAAAGATACGATTGTTACATCTGTTCCTTTTCTTTTCACATCTGCCACACCAATGGGAATGATGTATTCACCTTCAGGAACTTCTCCTTTATCTCCGTACATTTTCTCTGACTCCAGGAACACAACAGGGTCATTATCACGAATGGCGGCTTTGAGAAGACCTTTGGCATCATACGGATTGGATGGCGTGATCACTTTCAAGCCGGGAACGTGGGCATAGAAGGCCTCAAAAGACTGGGAATGCGTCGCTGCAAGCTGTCCTGCGGTACCGTTTCCTCCTCTAAATACGATAGGACAAGAATACTGTCCGCCCGACATCTGTAACATCTTTGCGGCACTGTTGATGATCTGATCCGCCGCAAGTATCGCAAAGTTCCATGTCATAAACTCTACAATCGGGCGAAGACCATTCATAGAAGCGCCAACTGCAATACCCGCGAATCCTAACTCAGCGATGGGTGTATCAATTACTCTCTTTGGACCAAATTCATCCAACATTCCTTGTGACACCTTGTAAGCACCATTGTACTCTGCAACTTCTTCACCCATAAGAAACACGCGTTCATCCCGACGCATTTCTTCGGACATGGCTTCTCTCAGGGCTTCTCTAAACTGTAAGGTTCTCATGACTCTTTATAATTTCACTGTTTTCAGTGCGCGTTCAAAATTAATCAATTTCCAGTTTCGGCATCCTTTTCACGACCAATCTTTCTGACAGCCGTTTAGTTCTATCCGATCAATCCAGTGTCTGTAATGAATGGCTGTTGCGGAGAACATTCTGTTCTAAATATTTGTTTAATTTTGCGTTCGATCTTAAATACCATCCAATGAAAATACTTGTTTGCATCAGTAAAGCTCCCGATACAACATCGAAGATCGCTTTCACCGACAACAATACAAAATTCGATGAAAATGGGGTTCAATACATAGTGAATCCTTACGACGAGTGGTATGCTTTGGTGAGGGCCCTTGAGATAAAAGAGGCTCAAGGAGGAAACGTGACAATTATTACAGTCGGAACGGCAGCAGATGAAGCAGTGATACGTAAGGCGTTGGCCATTGGTGCCGATGACGCCGTGCGCATTGACTGTGATCCGTCTGATGCATACAACACCGCGATGCAGATCGCCAGTTACGCGAAGTCCAACGGCTTCGATCTTGTCCTGACAGGTAAGGAAACGATCAACTACAACGGATCTCAAGTTGCTGGAATGATCGCTGAAGCTATGGATGCGCCATTCATTTCAGTGGCCTCGAAGCTTGACGTTAATGGCAGCACCATTTCACTTGAGAGAGAAATTACCGGTGGCCTTGAGGTCGTTGAAACGAGTCTTCCAGCAGTCGTTTCCTGTGCAAAAGGAATGGCAGAGCAACGCATTCCGAACATGCGTGGAATCATGGCTGCAAGAACGAAACCTCTCCAGGTGGTAGCTCCAATTGCAGTGGATAACCTAACCAGTTATACATCATACTCTATGCCCAATTCAAAGTCGGCATGCAAGATGATCGATCCTTCGAATATGGATGAATTGGTCGAATTACTGCACAACGAAGCGAAAGTCATTTAATTAACATTTGTCTCAAAGGAATCTATTATGTCAGTTCTTGTATATATCAATAGCAACTCACTTGGAAAGGCAGCTTTCGAGGCTGTAAGTTACGGTAAGAAGATCGGTTCGGATGTGACAGTGATCACAACCGGTTCAGCGGACAGCACTGCTTTGGCGGCGCTCGGTAAATATGGTGCTTCTAAAGTATTGGTTGACCGAAGCATACATGGCAACGACGATCAACAGCTTACCCGTGCGATCGCTGCTGCTGCTGAGAAAACCGGTGCGACAACAATCGTATTTTCACATGATCTAACTGCGAAGGCAGTTGCTCCACGCCTTTCGGTGCGTCTTCAGGCTGGACTTGTTTCGGGGGCTATTGGCGTGCCATCACCCGACGGATCGGTAAAGGTGAACGTTTTTTCAGGCAAAGCTTTTGGTTCTGTTAAAGTGAACACCAGCAAGCGGATCATCTCGCTCCTGCCCAACAGTCTGCAACCAGAGGCCTCAGGAGCAGATTGTCTGGTTGAAGAGTTCAATGGAAATGCAGGAGAAGCATCAGTGAAAGTGCTTAGTGTTAAAAAACCTGAAGGAGAGATCCCTCTTCCGGAGGCTGAACTGGTCGTCTCTGCTGGTCGCGGACTAAAAGGCCCTGAAAATTGGGGTATCGTTGAAGATCTTGCCAAAGCACTTGGAGCAGCTACTGCCTGTAGCCGACCAGTTTCGGACATTGGATGGAGGCCGCACCACGAACACGTTGGTCAGACAGGTATTGCGATACGCCCAAACCTTTACATTGCAGCCGGTATTTCCGGTGCAATCCAGCACCTTGCAGGAGTCAATGGTTCAAAAGTGATCGTTGTTATTAACACCGATGTCGAGGCACCTTTCTTCAAGGCTGCTGACTATGGTATTGTTGGTGATGCATTTGAAGTATTGCCGCGTTTGACGGAGGCTGTGAAAAAATTCAAAGCTGCCAATCACTAAATCATTACAGAAATTGTATCTTTACGGTGAATAAAGTTTCAGGGAAGCCTCGTGCTTCCCTGCTTGTTTAATCAAAGCGGAGATCAGAGGAAGGCATGGATAAGATCAAACTGGAGATCGCTGGACTATCTTACAGTCAGACACAATCAGGAGCATATGCGTTGGTTCTTGCAGAATCGGGCGGAAACAGACAGTTGCCCATCATCATTGGTGGCTTCGAGGCTCAGGCTATTGCCATTGAACTGGAAAAAATGACCCCAACTCGTCCACTGACCCATGATCTCTTCAAATTGATGGCCTTGGAATTTGAAATTACGGTCACTGAAATACTAATCTACAAACTTGAGGAAGGCATCTTCTTTTCGAGGATCATTTGTGAGCAAAATGAGGATGTTCGAGAGATCGATGCAAGAACCTCTGACGCAATTGCTATCGGCGTTCGGTTCAATTGTCCGATCTACACATTCGAGAATATTCTGTCTTCAGCAGGTATACTCATGGATGAAAACGAGAGCGATGAGGACGAGGTTGATTCCGATACTGATCAGGAGAATGTATCCGAGGAGTCGGCAGGATCGCTGAAGAAGTTAAGTCCAGACGAATTAAACGATCAACTCACTTCTGCGATCGAAAATGAGGATTACGAGTTGGCTTCGCGGATCCGAGACGAGATCCAGAAAAGAACGAATCATTAAAAAGAAATATGCCCCTTACCGTAAAAGGCCGGTTGATCCTCATGAGCTTTCTCCAATTCTTCATTTGGGGTTCATGGCTCATCACGATCTACAATTACTGGTTCGAAACAAAACAATGGGGTGGCGTGGAGTTCGGCGCGATCTTTACAACACTGGGGCTCTCCTCCTTACTTATGCCCACCATTGCAGGTATCATTGCCGACAAGTGGATCAACGCAGAGCGCCTCTTTGGGACCTTGCATATCATGGGCGGATGTATATTGTACACGCTTCCGAGTATCCAGGATCCTGACACCTTTTTCTGGGTGATCTTTTCCGCTATGCTCTGCTATATGCCCACTATCGCGCTTTCAAATTCTGTAGCTTATAATGTATTGAAAACCAATGGATATGACATTGTAAAGAGCTATCCACCAATTCGTGTGTGGGGAACAATTGGTTTTATTGCAGCGATGTGGTTCGTGAACATTACTGGCAATAAAGCTTCCGCTAATCAATTCATTATTTCAGCGATATCAGCGATCATGCTTGGTATTTACTCCTTTACTCTTCCCAAATGCCCACCCGCGAAAAGTGAACGCGGCAGCATATTTGAAACATTGGGTCTCAATGCATTTAAACTTTTTGGCAACTACAAGATACTCCTTTTCTTTCTGTTCTCCTTGTTCCTGGGCGCAGCCTTGCAGCTGACCAACATGTATGGCGATGGATACATTAGTGAGTTCAGGTTTTTTGGTCAGCATCACGATTCACTGATCGTTCAATATTCGACTGTGATCATGTCGATATCTCAGATCTCGGAAACCTTATTCATCCTAGCTATACCGTTCTTCCTAAAACGTTACGGTATCAAAATGGTCATGTTGATCAGTATGATCGCATGGGTTCTCCGTTTCGGACTGCTCGCCTATGGAGATCCGGGAAGCGGTTTATGGATGATCATCATCTCATGTGTAGTCTACGGTATGGCCTTTGACTTCTTCAATATTTCCGGATCCCTTTTTATAGAGACTACCACTGATGCAAAGATCCGTTCCAGTGCTCAAGGACTTTTCATGATGATGACCAACGGACTTGGCGCAATACTTGGCAGTTATTTAAGTGGTTATTTGATTACCCGCTACTTCAAACTGCATTTTGCATCTTCTGAACAGGTTATCAGTTATTTCGGGCTTGATCTCGAGAATCACGCTCACAGGAAGATCTTTAAAGGTCTTACTGAGAAGACATTCATTGGAGCGGATGGGGTGTTTTCCAAAACAATCGAATTCAATAACTGGCCGGCGATCTGGATCACTTTTGCTGGCTATGCACTGGTGATTTCCATCCTGTTCGCTCTCATGTTCCGCCACAAGCATGAGCCAGAGAAGCTCGGCCAAATTAAGCATTGACGTCTGATGTATTCTTTCAACCTGAAAGAACGGATCTTTAGGATCAGCACGGAGGACGAATTCGACCAACTGTCACTTGAAGTCTACAATTACCAGAAGGATCACTGTCCGGTCTATGGCTCCTTCGTTGAAATGCTCAAGCGAAAAAAGCCTCTAAATTACCGTGAAATCCCCTGCTTACCGATTAGTCTGTTCAAGGAAAAGGAGATCATATCCACCGGATCAACTGTTGAAATGACTTTCCTTAGTAGCGGAACGGGTGGAATGGAGAGAAGCAGGCATTTGGTTGCCGATACGGAGATTTACAAAACATCCTTTGAGCTTGCTTACCGAAAATTCATCGGAAATCCTGAAAAGCAGGTCATTCTTGCTTTACTTCCAAACTATCTGGAGCAAGGTGATTCCAGCCTGGTATATATGGTGAAGGCACTCATCAAGATGACCGATTCCTCGCTTTCCGGTTTTGTACTGAATGACTTCCAACAGCTCACAGAGCGATATCAGCAGGCACTAGAACAAGAACGGTCAGTTGTCATCTTTGGGGTATCCTATGCACTGCTTGAT
>JBKCAB010000421.1:0-1389 GCA_046307935.1 Bacteroidota bacterium
CCCTATAATGACTTTTACACATCTCTATTTGGTTGTTCGAGAAAGGCAAGTTTAATGCTGAATTCTTTCCTTCTTGAAATGCGAATCACTGCCTTTATGGTTTCAATTTCAATGAGTATCTTTATTCCACATGAAAGCTGCGATCTACAGAAAATACGGGAAGTCCGATGTGATGCGGATCGAGGAAATAGAGCTTGCTCCTCCGGGAAAAGGAGAAGTGCAGGTCAGGGTTCACGCTGCAGGGGTCAATCCGGTGGACTGGAAGGTCAGAAACGGCATCCTGCGCTGGTTGCCGCTTTATCGGTTGCCCATTGTTCCCGGAATGGACGTTTCAGGAATCGTTGAATCAGTGGGTGAGGGTGTGATTAGTCTCAAGCCCGGCGATCAGGTATTCGGTTTCGTTAATTCGCGTGGATGCTACGCTGAATACGTCAATACTGCTGTAGAGAAGTTGATGACTAAGCCCGAAAAAATGAGCTTTGAAGAAGCAGCGGGACTTTCATTGGCAGGGTTAACGGCGTTACAATCATTAAAGCTGGGAGGGATTAAAAAAGGGGACAAAGTACTGATTACCGGTGCTTCAGGAGGTGTGGGATATTTCGCTGTTCAGATGGCCGTAGCGCTGGGGGCGAACGTAACTGCAGTGTGCAGGCAACAGAACTTTCCATTGATCGAAGGTCTTGCGTGTGTGCGATTGGTCGATAACGAAACAGAGGACTGGACAGCCTTAGACGAACAATTTGACATTGTCTTTGATACAGTTGCGAACAAGAGCTTTGCGCAAGCCTGGAAGCGCATGAAAAAAGGAGCGACAATGATCACAACAATGCCTAATAATGGCTTTCTTTTCTACAAACCCCTTAGCTGGTTCTCGGGAAAGAAGCTGTGCTTCATTATGATTCATTCTGACCGAAAAGACCTTCAAATGATGATCGACCTGTACGAGTCAGGACAGCTGCGCGTTAATGTGGAACATGTCTTCTCGTTGAACGAAGCTGCTGCAGCAATGGATAAAAGTGAATTTGGCCGTGTAAGAGGTAAAGTGGTGATCAAGGTTCATTAAGGTTGAATCTTCTGGGCTAATACACTATCAAAATTTACCCTGATGTGGAGTTCTCGATTCAAGGCTCAATATCCAGGTTGAACATGTTTTTTAACGTGTGTAAATTCGGATTTCTGCGCGCCATGGTCTGAAATTTATCCTTTCCGGTGAGGTATTTCACTTCCTCTTCCGGTTTATCAGTGATCAGCACGGAAACGCTAAAAGCATAGTTCTTCAGTTCTTTACGGAAATAACCATTCATTTCCTGCAGATGTGGCGTAATGTAATCGATCTGTACCTGGTTCTCAACAAGGAGATGGAAAGAGTCAGCCTCCTTTTCGAAGGGC
>JBKCAB010000422.1:0-3179 GCA_046307935.1 Bacteroidota bacterium
GATCGCTTCTTATATTTTCGATGATGTCAGGGCAGAGGTGCCAAAGCTAGAGCTTGATGACGTTTTCGCTAAAAAAGACGATATCGCCTCGGCTGTTCAGAAGAATATAGCTGAAAGCATGAACGAGTATGGTTACTATATCATCAAGGCACTGATCACAGATATCGACCCAGACCACAAGGTGAAGGAATCCATGAACAGGATCAATGCCGCCAAACGTGAAAAAGAAGCTGCGCTTCAAGAGGCTGAAGCAAAAAAGATCAGGATCGTCAAGGAGGCAGAAGCAGAGGCGGAAGCTAAGCGATTGTCCGGAGAAGGTATTGCGCAGCAGCGTCTTGAGATCGTTCGGGGATTCAAAGAATCGGTTGAAGATTTCAAAAAGTCTCTCGACAAGGTGACACATGAGGAGATCATGCAGTTTGTATTAATGACCCAATATTTTGATACGATCAAAGATATCGGTGCCAACTCGAAGAATTCCAGTATCTTAATGCCGCATTCGCCTGGTGGAATGAAGGATTTTCAGGAGCAGATCATCAGTGGGACATTCGTTGGGAATAAGTTGAAAGACGATATTCAAGGATCAAAAGGAACTGAACATTCTTGATCAGTTGTTGAATGAATTCTGCCGGTTCCAAATGGACTTGTGTAGGGTGATGTTGTCTCCAATAGTCTACAGAACACTTGACTCTCCATCCGAGGGTGTATTTAAAGATAAAGGATCCAGGTTCATCGCATATGCTGCTCCTTGTAATACTGATGAGGATGCGAAAAGCTTTCTTGCCGATTGGAAGAAACTTCACCCTCATGCAAATCATCTTTGCTATGCCTACCGCATAGGTGCAGATAACAGGAATTTCCGGGTAAGTGATGATGGCGAACCGAACAATTCGGCAGGTGCTCCTATTCTCGGTCAGATTCAATCATTTGATCTAACAAACGTACTAGTGGGCGTTGTTAGGTACTTTGGAGGGACAAAACTAGGGGTTGGGGGTTTGATCCAGGCATATAAAGCTGCGGCACGCGATGCCATTCAAAATGGTCGAATCATTGAACGACAACTCATGGAGGAAGTGGTTTTACATTTTGTTTATGACCAGCTACCTTTGGTAATGAGCTTTGCGAAATCACGTGGCGTGAGTATTTTAGAAAGTAATTTAGGAATCGAATGTTCGATCAGGCTAGAAATTCCACTCGATCGATCGCAAAGTATACATAGTGCTCTTGAAGGAGTTACAATCATTTCAAACGGAATACGCTGATGGAACTTTTAAAGCAATTAATTGAACTCAGGGGTGTTTCAGGTGACGAAGCACGGGTGCGTGATTTCCTGATCGACTATGTTAAAAAGAACTCGAACAACTGGAAAACTCGTCCCGAGCTATTTTATGGTGATGAGCTTCAGGATTGCCTTATCGTTGTTTTTGGGCAGCCGCGAACGGCCATTTATGCGCACATGGATTCCATCGGTTTTACGGTTGGATATGACAAAGAGCTCATTCGCATCGGTGGTCCAAGAACCGAAGATGGAATGCAGTTGGTGGGATCTGATAGTCAGGGAGAGATTGAAACTGAGTTGATGGTTATCGATGAGGAGGACGGAGGGAAGCTGTTGCAATATGTGAGCGACCGGGACTTTGATCGCGGAACGATCTTAACCTTCAAACCCCATTTCAGAGAAACGGAGGAGTACGTTCAGTCGCCTTATCTCGATAACCGCCTTGGAGTATGGTCGGCATTGAAAGTTGCCGAAACCCTCGAAAACGGTGCGATCGTTTTCTCTTCATACGAGGAGCATGGTGGCAACAGTGTTGGGTTTTGCGCAAAATTCCTTCTGGATCGTTACGGAGTAAGACAAAGTTTGGTCAGCGATATCACGTGGGTTACCCATGGCGTAAAGCATGGTGGTGGAGTGGCGATCTCAATGCGGGACAGTGGTATTCCGAGAAGAAGCTATTTGAATAAGATCATTGATTTGGCCAATCTTTCGGGTATTCGTTTTCAGTTGGAGGTCGAATCAGCAGGTGGGAGTGACGGTACTATGTTACAACGATCCGACCTTCCCATTGATTGGTGCTTCATAGGAGCCCCTGAGGATCACGTTCATACTCCGGAAGAAAAGGTGTTTAAATTCGATATCATGTGCATGGTGGAGCTATACAAATACCTGATGGCCCATCTTTAAAAAATAGCTAACTTTCCGTATTGATTGCCTATGGATCCGTCTTTTAAATGTCAGCTCTTTAAATACGACAGTGATTTTTTCATGGTCACGCAGAACACTCCAAAGTATTTTGCAGAGCATTTTCATTCCAATGAGATCGATGCTGACTATGTTTCCTGGTTGAATTTTCACGGAATCCAGGAACGCGAGCACGTGGAGCATCTTTGCGATAATTTGGGGGTGGAGAAACTCACTGTAGAGGACATTTATACCGAGAAAAGGCGCCCAAAACTGGAGGAATATCCCGGATACATGTTCTTTACCATCCGATCAGCTTTGCCAAATTCAGAAGGACATGTAGTCCTAAAACAGGAACAGATCAGCTTCATTCTTGGGAAAAATTACCTTATTTCTTTTCAGGAAAGAAGTTCAGATCATTTTACCGATGTGCGGGATCGTATTGAGAAAAAAAGAGGGAAGATCAGATTTAAAGGTGCTGATTTCCTTTTATTCAGGATGTTGGATGCCATCGTGGATAATTATTTTGAGGTGCTGGAGGATATTACCGACAAAATTGAATCGCTGGAGATGAAACTGATCCGTACTCCAAATAGCGACACGCTAAAGTTGATCGAGCTACAGAAGCGTAAGCTCATTGAATTGAGAAAAATAGTTTTACCATTGAAAGATGTTACTTTTCAATTGGAAAAACTGCACAGTCCCTTCATGGATCTCGATAATCATCATTATTTCGCTGATCTGAAGGATAATTGTATGGGCATTTTGGAGGAGATCGACGCTAACAAGCAGATCCTTGAGGGAATGGCCAATCTCTACTATGCCGTTCAAGGTCAGCGAATGAACCAGATCATGAAAGTTTTGACCGTCTTTACGTTGTTGTTCATGCCGCTGTCATTTTTAACCGGCTTCTTTGGCATGAACTTCTTTGGCCCCACCTATGAAGTGGCCTCACCGGCCCACGGAGTTTTTCTGCTGGTGATTGCCATAGCCTCCA
>JBKCAB010000423.1:0-775 GCA_046307935.1 Bacteroidota bacterium
ACGGTTTTGTCAAACAGATCGTTCAAAGATAGAAGAAGTGTATCATTTATTGAATGGTAGCTGACCATTAGTGATCAGCGTTGCATTTACAACAAAGTTATCGTACATTGCATCGAACAGGAAAGATAACAACTTTGCGGAAGTCCATACCCATCAGTAAGGAGTTGCTCCAGGCGTGCATCCGGGATGACCGTCGTTCCATTCAGGCATTGTATGAACATTGCTTCAGGATATTCATGCCGGTTTGTTTCCGCTACCACAACAACGAAGAAGATGCCAGAGCATCACTGAACATCGCTTTCATGAAGATCTTAAGAGGCTTGGGGTCTATGGATGGCGACCTTAACTTTACTGCATGGGCCAAACGGGTTGTGGTGAACACATTGATTGATGAATACAGGAAGAGAAAGAATTACACTTCACGCATAAACACGAAAGAATCAGATCGGGAACTGGATTCGGATGCTGCTACACTACCCAATGATGCAGAATCCGGTTTTGGTTACGACAACTTACTCAAAATGGTAGCGCAATTACCGGCGATCAGTGGTAAAGTATTCAATCTTTATGTGATCGATGGATTCAACCACAAAGAGATCGGCGAGTTACTCGGTATGTCTGAAGGCACATCGAAGTGGCATTTGTCTACAGCCCGAAAATTATTGAGGGAAAAAATTGAAAGGATAGAACTAGCAGAAAGGAAACTGGTGATATGAGCTGGACAGATGAAGAGATGGATGAATTGTTCCGGAATGCTGCATCAGAACAGCATTTT
>JBKCAB010000424.1:0-7125 GCA_046307935.1 Bacteroidota bacterium
CCTCAAGTGCGATAAAGAACTGAACGGTAAAAACCAACAAACGAAGAATGGACAACAAAAACAGATAAAACGAGAAGCGAAGGATTTGCCTTTTTCTGTGCTCCCTGAAAATGAAGCGATGCCTACGTGGAAACAAGAAACGGACGACCTTATCAATATTGAAATAAACCAATAAAAGGATAACTATCAGCAAAACAGGGGGCCACATTTGAGCCAGCTCGAGTTCACCCAAAGGCGTCTTCAACAGGATGACAATCGCCAAAGACCCAAAGATCATACTCACAATAAATTGCGAAAAACTGGCATAGAGTGTCATCATTGTGATGGTGATCCTTTCCCGTTTTCTGAAATACATCATCCTTCCGATAAAATTGCCCAGCATATTGGGTGTCAGCATACCAGTGACGATCCCGGCAAAAAAGGAAGACCGTTCGATCAAATCGGTAGAATTGACCGAGTTGAAACGGAGCAAAGCCATCCATTTACGGTATTCGATCCACCAGTTCAATGGCATCAGCAAAAACACAAGAATCAAATAGACGACTGAACTCATTTGAAATGACGCAAAAGAAAGGTCGCTGTTCACAAGCTGCATGAAGAGCATGACCAGAAACCCTGCAAAGAGCAGTACCCTCAGTAAAGGGAACCAAATACGATGTTTTTTCGTAGATTTAACCATCGAAGACCTTCGGATGGCTGAAGATAAGATTATTCTCGGAATTGATCCCGGAACCACAGTTCTCGGTTATGGCTTGGTACATGTGAAGGGTAAGGATCTGGAGTTGGTTAACTTCGGAATTATACAGTTGCATAAGCTTCCGACGCATCCTGATAAACTCAAGCGTATCTTTGATAGGATCGACAACATCATCAAAGAGTTCAAGCCGGATGAGATGGCCATCGAAGCACCTTTTTTCGGAAAGAACGTACAATCGATGCTGAAATTAGGCAGAGCGCAAGGAGTATGCATTGCGGCTTGCCTCGGAAACAATATCCCATTTGAAGAATACACACCAAAAAGAGTTAAACAGTCTATAACCGGCAGCGGGAGTGCCTCAAAGGAACAGGTTGCAGCCATGTTGCAAAAACTTCTTCACTTTCAGGATATGCCGAAATACCTCGATGCAACAGACGGACTGGCCGTAGCTGTTTGTCATCACTTCTCCAAAGGCATTGGTGAACACAATAAGACAAAAGGAAACAGTTGGGAATCCTTTCTGCGCAATAATCCAGACCGAAAGATCCGATGAATCAGGAAAACGGATTGAACAGTTTTCAGCTTGGGATGATCCTGAGCGGGATTTTACTCTTCATACTCTTTTTCGCAACGGGTACTTTATATTATCCCGGTGGATCGAACTTTGACGCACACACGCAAGGTTATCGATGGAATTACAATTATTGGTGTGAACTTCTGGGTGAATACGCCAAGAACGGAGAACCAAACCGCGCCCGACCGTTCGGATTTGCAGGAATGATCAGCCTATCTGTCGGAGTTGCTTGTTTTTGGCTTTTCGTACCCCGAAGCTTATTCAAAGCAGGTATCATCCGTAATCTTACAACTTGGATGGGTGTATGCTCGATGATCTTGGCATCACTCATCTTCACTGATCTGCATGATCTCGTGATCTACGGTGCCGTAGTTTCAGGTAGTATTGCCTTCTCGCTCTTATTCCGGGAGCTAAGTCGCTCCAAAAAAAAATGGCTGTTCGCCACGGGTATCTTTTGTCTTTCTCTCATCCTGCTCAACTGCTTCATCTACATCACAAACATTTGGATCGGCTATTTGCCCTCACTCCAAAAAATGACTTTTCTACTCATGTTGCTTTGGATCATCATCCTTTGTTGGGGGCTGCGGTCATCCAAAAAAAAATAAAGCTTACGTCAGCTTCCAGCAATTAGTTTTATTCATTCTTTGCTTTGTTTAGCGGAATCATTTATCTGACTACGGCAGCCATCTTCATCTCTACTCTCGCCCACCGATTTCGTCATTTCCTGCATGTCAAGTAAGACGAACGGAGCGATCAGTAATCGGTTTAAAAGTGTGTAATGCCTATTTATCCTTGTCCAGAGTGATTCTAACGATACCGGGAAGCCTTTGAGAAGAATCGGCCTTGGGTTTGACGTCATTCCTGCTATCGCGCGGAGGGACGATCCTGCCTGACATCAGATTAAGCGAATCGAGCACTCGAGCGTACAACTCCTGCATTTTTTCCTGCCTGGATCCGTAGTAGTCTAAACTGGAATCGAATTGTGTTCTTTTTATTCCATATTTGGCAAGTACCACATCACCCGACCTTTCCATCAACTGTTTATACTTTGCTACCTGAAGATAATTCATTTGTATATGAGCCTCAATAACCGTCAGTTCTGTGAGCACATCGACCATCTTGTCTTCAGAGATCAATCCAACAGGTTTTGGTATTGCGCCTAGCTCATCGCGACAACTAACCAGAAGTGAGAACAAGAACAGAATAGGAACAAGCTTCATCATCCTAAAACTAAACCCATGTGCTATACGAGCATTGAATAAAGGCACCGGGTTGCCAATTGGAATAAACGTTCTGAACTGAGAAACTTGGCTGCTATGCGCACATTTGGTCTTATCAGCCATGTTGCTGTTTATTTCCCGGTTACGCCTCAGAATAGCTAAAAAAAAGCCATAACCGAGATCATCAGGCGCAACCACTTTGGGGATAACGGAATGCCTCATAGCTTCATTTTACGCATTTTCCAAACTCCGAAAAAAGCTTCCTTAAAGATTCCAGTTGACATTTTGGATGTACCGTATTGTCGGTCAATAAATGTGATGGGGATCTCAATTAGCCTGAACCCATGTTTTAGTGCAGCATATTTCATACAAATCTGAAATGCATAACCTTTAAAGGTTATCGCCTCGAGATGAATGGTTTCTAAAACGCTTCGTCTGTAACACTTGAACCCTGCGGTGGTGTCCTTGACTGAAATCCATAATATTAGTCTGACATATACTGAAGCGAAATACGAAAGCAGAATTCGTTTCAGCGGCCAATTACTGACTTTTCCACCTTTACAATAACGGGAGCCAATGCTCAGATCTGCACCCCTGTAACAAGCCTCATATAGCCTAATGAGATCATCAGGATCGTGCGAGAAGTCACAATCCATTTCAATAATATATTGGTAGTGACGATCCAATGCCCAACGAAAACCATGTATGTATGCTGTTCCCAAACCGAGCTTTCCCTCACGCTCTTCTAGAAATACCCTTCCGTCAAATTCCAACATGAGTTCCTCAATTTTCCTTCCGGTACGATCCGGTGAATTGTCATCCACAAACAAAATATCGAACTCTTTTGCCAACGACATAACCTTTCTCGTCATTCGTTCAACGTTCTCAAGCTCATTATAGGTCGGTATGATGATAAGGGAATCTGACATTCTAATTGCCAATGCAAACGCTAAAATAAGTAAATACAACCAAACCATCATTGAAAGAAACGAATTGACTGCTTTCGTTCTATCTTTGGAAGTGAATCAATGAGATACGTACATTTTATTGCCCTATTTTTATTTTGCTCCTTGATCCGTGCTCAGGGATCAAAGAATATTTCCTTGCTTGACCGATGGAACTCAGATACACTGATCACCAATTCCAGTCAGGTGCGATACAGTGGTTGTTGGGGATTCGAGCGAAATGGAATTGAATATGCGATAGTCGGTTCGACCGAAGGATCTCATTTTTTCAAGATAACCAATAAGAATAAACTGGAACCTGTAGATTTTGTGGAAGGTCGTTTTGTTTCTACTATGGTCATTCACCGTGAATTCAAAACCTATGGGAATTACGCCTACGCCATTTGCGATGAGGGAACAAGCAGTCTTCAGATCATCGATCTTTCCTATCTCCCTGATTCCGTTGTAAAAGTTGCTGATCTTCAAGACGAGCGCTTCGGCAAGGTCCATAATCTCTTCATTGATTCAGCCAACGCTCTACTCTATGCCTGTTTAGTGACGCCATTTTCCGGAGGCACCGCTCAATCAATCATACCTTTGCGGGTATTTTCACTTACAAACCCCGTCGATCCACAATTAGTCTGGGAGGGACCATCAGACATTCCTGAGGTTCATGACTGTTATGTGCGCAATAACATTGCTTTACTCAACTGCGGTATGGACGGGTTGCGCGTGTATGACTTCACGGAACCATCTTCGCCGGTTTACAAGAGTAATCTTACCTTTTATCAGGATCAGGGTTACAATCACCAAGGCTGGCTGAGTCCCGATGGAAAGACGTATGTTTTTGCTGATGAGACAAACGGTAAGAAAATAAAAAAATGCAAGGTAAACGAGGACCATTCGATCCAAGTTCAGGTTTCCTTCGGAACGCAATGGGAAAAAGGTAGTATTCCTCACAATATCATGTGTACCAACGATTTTGCATTTGTTGCATACTATAACGAAGGACTGCGGATCTTTGACCTCAGATATGGAACCCCGCGGGAGCTAGCGTTCTACGATACCTACCCCGAAGAGAACATCTTCAAAATGAACGGAGCATGGGGTGTTTACAGCAATTTTCCATCCGGTAGGGTAATCGTTTCAGATCGTCAATACGGGCTATTCTTATTCGATTTTAACCGGAATCTCTTCTCGGACCTTCCGGACAGAGAGGAATTTACAGTTTATCCAAATCCTGTTCCTTCCGGATCTGATCTGATCATTCGCGCTCCGAAGGATGAGCTTAGCCAATTCGAATTGGAACTAACTGATTTCCAAGGGAAAATCCTTTTAAAAAAGAATGTTCAAGGACAAAGTTACTGCCAAGTGAAAATGACCTATCCTGCCGGAGTCTATTTTATCAGGGTGCGCTTCGAGAATTACTTGAGTGAAACCGTATTTGAAACCCTGAAAGTGATCATTCACAATTGATTGATCGCCTCTGAGATCAGGTCAAGTTCATAGCCTTTTGCAGCCAGAAATCGCGTAAGTTTTGCTTTTCTGTCCCAGGTATCTTTCCCTTTAATTTCTGGCCATTTCTTAACGGCAAGCTCTGTTAAGACGGAAAAATAAACTTCAGGATCAATTTCTGCAACAACCCGCCTAACGAGCTCATCGCCTATCTTCCTGGCGCGCAACTCATATCTGAGTTTGATCCTGCCCCATTTTTTGTAATTGAACTTACCACTGACGAATGACTCTGCGAAACGCTCATCATCAAGGAATCCTTTTCCTTGCAAACTGGCTACAAACTCATCGGCTTCCTCAGATGCATAGCCCCACTCAAGAAGTTTTCTACTAATCTCGAAAGTGCAACGTTCCTGATAGGCGCAAAAGGACTCAAGACGTGCAAGTACCTCATGCGGTGGGTATTTGCGTTCAGAGGCCATTTCAGAGTGTGATCTCTTCGTTGTTCTTATTCACGAAAGTATACTGGAGCAAGTGTTGCGAGGTCACACCGCGTACAGAAATCCATTTCTTGTACTTGAAGAACCATTTCAGCTGGCGGGAAATAATTCCAACCTTAAAATAGGATTCGAGATACGGATGAACGAGTAGCGTGAGGTGTTTCTCTTTCCGGTCAACGATCAAATAGTTGATGTTGGTCTCGATTTCCTCAGAACAAAGTATGGTCGCTTCCACCTCACCCGTTCCATTACAAGTTGGACAAGTTTCTGATGTATTGATATCCGTTTCAGGGCGCACACGCTGTCGCGTGATCTCCACAACACCGAATTTCGATGGCGGCAACACATTGTGCTTCGCCCGGTCATTCTGCATGAACAACTTGATCTTTTCGAAGAGGATCTTATTGTTCTCACGGTCGTGCATATCAATGAAATCAATACACACAATACCTCCCATGTCTCTCAACTGTAGAACACGAGCGATCTCCTCCGCTGCTTCAATGTTGGTAGCCAAAGCATTACTTTCCTGACCGTCGGCTCCTTTTCGGTTTCCACTATTTACATCGATAACGTGCATAGCTTCCGTGTGCTCAATGATCAGATATCCTCCACTAGGCAGCGGAACTTTTTTTCCGAAAAGGGTCTTTATCTGTTTATTGATACCGAACTTCTCGAATATTCCGAGCTTTCCGTCGTACAGCTTAAGTATTTTTTCACGTCCCGGTGCAATATCAGCAACATACTCTTTCATTTCTGAGAGCAGTTTTTCTTCATTTACATGAATATTGCTGAAATCACCATTCAGCAGATCGCGCAGGATTGAAGACGTTTTATTCAGTTCACCCAAGACCCTTCTCGGCGGAGTTGCAGTCTTGAGGTTGGCGTGCATTGTCTTCCATTTTTCCAACAGGTTTTTCAGGTCCTGATCGATCTCTTCGATCTTCTTGTTCTCCGCAACAGTGCGAATGATCACCCCGAAATTCTTTGGCTTAATGGCATCCATGACATCTTTGAGACGATCTCTTTCTTCCTGTTCCTTGATCTTTTGGGAGATCGAGATCTTATCTGAAAAAGGAACAAGCACCAGGTAGCGGCCCGCTAGAGTGATCTCGGAGCACAATCGAGGTCCTTTCGTGGATATCGGTTCTTTTGCTACCTGCACGAGAATAGGTTGAGATGCAGAGAGAATCTCATCAACCTTACCATCCTTTGCAATGTCCTTTTCTGACTTAAAGTAAAGCAGATCAGCAACATTTTGCCTACCGTGTAACGTATCCTTAGTAAACTTATTGAGAGAGGAAAATTGTGGACCGAGATCAAGGTAGTGAAGAAAGGCGTCTTTCTCGTACCCTACATCAACGAATGCGGCATTCAAACTGGGAACTACTTTACGCACTTTTCCCAGATAAATATCTCCAACAGCGAAATCAGTATTCCCCTGTTCCTCGTGTAACTCAATTAGCTTTCCGTCACGTAACAAAGCAAGCCATATGCCCCCTTGTCGGGCATCGACTACCAGTTCTAAACTCACGTAAGCTTTTTTTAATGTGATTAAACACAAAAACTTAGCACGCTACTTGTGCTAAGTTTAACTAATGACGAAGCCGAAATTATTTTTTCTTCTTGTGACGGTTCTTTCTGAGGCGCTTCTTACGCTTGTGCGTAGCCATTTTATGTCTCTTTCTCTTTTTACCGCTTGGCATAATCCTATGTTTTAGTTATTCAAATTCGTTTCTGG
>JBKCAB010000425.1:0-306 GCA_046307935.1 Bacteroidota bacterium
CTGAAAAAGCGAACGATCTAAGTCAACTGTCCAAGATGTCGTTGACTGAACTATGCAAGATAAAAGGTCTCGGACCTGCGAAAGCCGTTTCAGTGCTTGCTGCCTTTGAATTGGGAAAAAGACGACAGGATACCGAAAGAACTGAAAAACCGAAGATCAGTTCATCGACGATGGTATACAAACACATGATGCCATTTCTACTTGATCTGCAACATGAAGAATTTTGGGTGATCATGTTGAACCGGGCCAACGAGGTCATCCGAACTGAACGCATTTCTTCAGGGGGGATGTCAGGCACAGTAGCGG
>JBKCAB010000426.1:0-485 GCA_046307935.1 Bacteroidota bacterium
AAGAGCGATATGGTAAGATTGATTGCCCAGAATGTAAAGCTATGGGGGAGATGGGTAAAATATCCTACGTGGAAACCAATGTAAATGAAAGATCTCTTTCAAGGATTTTTTATTCGAAAAATGACATTGCTGATTTTGATCCTCAGTATTTAATGAAGTTTGCTAAAACTCAGGGTCAACAAAGTAATATATTAAAGAATTTCAATCAGACGAATGAAAAAAATTACCAAGAGCCCTTCGAATCACACATGAGTGAAATTCATAAAGAACTTCAATTGAGTTTTTCAGGATACAAGAATAGGGTCACAAAAGAAGAGCTTTATTGTCAGATAATTCCAGTTGTCCAGATTGAGTTTAGACACATGTTAACTAACAAGCTGCACAAAGTAACCATTTCTGATTGCTTTTACAGCCCGGAAGTTTCAATTGATAAGTCATCTGAACAGATCAAGTCCAACTCTAAAGATAAGGTGAAGGTTCTTAAC
>JBKCAB010000427.1:0-558 GCA_046307935.1 Bacteroidota bacterium
TAATTGACCACTCTTATTCCCTGTTACCGGATCGATCGCAGCCATGTGTAACTTGAAGTAAGCATCCAGCGACGCCCAAAGATCGCTGCTGTTCTCAGCATTTCCGGCAAAATAGGCATCACTCTTTTCGAAGTAGTTCAAAATCGACTCCAACTGACCTGCAACAACAGCTCCTAATTTTTCTGCAGCCTTTTTATTACCTGCCCTGTAGTACAAGGCAACATAATCGTGTAAGATGCCATCCTGATAAACAGGCAGATCAAGCCCGGTTTCCTTGTATGTCTCACGAGAGGATGTCGGCTCACCATAGTCGATGACAAATTCAGCCGGCATCACTTTCAGTGAATGATCAAGCAGATTGATCGCCTTCTTACGGAAATCCCGGATCTTGTCATCCACCCCTTCTAGGGAGATCTGAAGCGAGTCAGCCTGCTTATTTGCTCCGCTCTTGCGCAGCATTTCAACGTTCATCTCTTTCGACTTCTTGGTCATTTCTTCGGCTTCTGCCAATGTCAGGTAATGATCCGCCAATGACGCGAAGTGCAACCTATACTGTGA
>JBKCAB010000428.1:0-3380 GCA_046307935.1 Bacteroidota bacterium
TCCGCATCACTGTGAGATCTTCAAAGCCAAACCACGTTCGTACAAGGATCTCCCTGCACGCTTTGCAGAATTTGGAACTGTCTACCGGTACGAACAGTCAGGTGAATTACACGGACTGACACGTGTCCGCGGATTCACGCAGGATGATGCGCACATTTTCTGTACACAAGATCAGGTAAAAGATGAGTTCAAGAAAGTGATCGATCTTGTGCTCTACATTTTCAAGACCCTGAATTTTGAGAATTTCAAGGCACAGATCTCTCTTCGTGACCCGGAAAATCCTTCGAAATACATTGGAAGCGATGAGAACTGGGAAAAGGCGGAGCGTGCGATCATTGAAGCCGCAGCGGAAAAAGGACTTCCGACGGTGGTTGAATTGGGAGAGGCTGCATTCTACGGACCCAAGCTGGACTTCATGGTTCAGGATGCATTGGGCCGCGAATGGCAGCTGGGTACGATCCAGGTGGATTACAACCTTCCCGAGCGATTCGAACTTGAATATACCGGTGCGGACAATGCCAAACATCGACCGGTGATGATCCACCGTGCGCCCTTCGGGTCAATGGAGCGGTTTGTCGCCGTTCTTTTGGAACACTGCGCGGGAGATTTCCCGCTTTGGTTATCGACCGAACAGTTTGCGATCCTACCGATCTCCGAGAAATACAATGAGTACGCAGAAAAAGTTTCGCAATTGTTAAATAATTACGATATTCGCGGATTCGTTGATGATCGTAACGAAAAGATCGGCAAGAAGATCCGGGAAGCTGAATTGAAAAAGATCCCGTTCATGCTGATTGTTGGTGAGAAAGAAGCCGAAAACAATGAGGTTTCCGTTCGCCAGCGTGGAGCAGGTGACAAAGGTTCGATGAATGTATCGGATTTCAGTGACCTGGTTCGTAAAACGATCGAAGAGGAGCTGTCTTCTAACCTTTAAATAGTTAATGAGAAAAAACAACAGAAACACTTTTCAAAGAAGAGAGGAAAAGGAAGAACACAAGATCAATGAGAAGATCTTGGCACGTGAAGTCCGATTGATACTGGATGGCGCAGAACCGGTTGTATTATCAACCTCTGAGGCGCTTAGAATGGCTGAGGAGCAGGAACTCGACCTGGTTGAGATCTCACCGAACGCGGTTCCACCGGTTTGTAGAATTTTGGATTACCGGAAATTTCTCTACAACCAGAAAAGGAAGCAAAAGGAGCTCAAAGCGAAGCAAAGCAAGGTAGTATTGAAAGAAGTTCGATTCGGACCAAATACCGATGACCATGACTTCAACTTCAAATTGGCGCATGCCCGTAAATTCCTTGAAGAAGGAAACAAGGTGAAAGCCTATGTGTTTTTCCGTGGTCGAACGATAGTATTTAAAGACAGAGGAGAGATACTTCTGCTTAAGTTCGCTCAGGAGCTGGCCGATATCGGTGCGGTTGAACAGCTACCAAAACTGGAAGGCAAGCGGATGATCATTATGATCAACCCTAAGAAGAAATAAAAGGGATTCTGAGACATTAGGATGTTAGGACATTAGGACTGTGAGTGTATTAAAGTCTTAAAATCCGAAAGTCCTTCAGTCTTAAAGTCCACAAAGAAGCTATATAGAGTTAATTTTTAAAACGAAGAGAGATGCCTAAAATGAAAACTAAATCCAGTGCCAAGAAGCGATTCACGGTTACTGGAAGCGGTAAGATCAAAAGAAAGCACGCTTTCAAAAGTCACATTCTGACTAAGAAGTCGACGAAAAGAAAGCGTAACCTGACGCATGCAGGACTGGTTGACGGTTCTGACCTGTCAAATGTTAAATTGCAGTTGTGCATGAAGTGATCAACTTCGGTTGATTGTTGCACACTTCGGTTTTTAGTATTTAACCAAATAATGAGTAACTAAGTCTTCCGAAACAACGAAGCACTCCTTATTAAAAACTTCAAATTATGCCAAGATCAGTAAATCACGTTGCCTCCAGAGCACGTAGAAAGAACTTCATGAAGCTGTCAAAGGGTTACTTTGGACGCAGAAAGAATGTGTGGACCGTAGCAAAAAATGCGATCGAGAAAGGTCTCGTTTATGCTTATATCGGTCGCAAGCAAAAGAAAAGAAACTTCCGTTCACTGTGGATCCAGCGTATCAACGCAGGAGCTCGTCAGCACGGAATGAGCTATTCTCAATTCATCGGAGCTGTTCACAAAAGCGGAATCGAGCTGAACCGTAAGGTTCTTGCTGACCTCGCACTTAACCATCCTGAAGCTTTCAAGGCGGTTGTTGAAACAGTGAGAAAATAAAAATGAATCCACTCTATATGGCAAAATCCCGGTCGAATGATCGGGATTTTTTTTCAGCTTTACTTTTATTAACGGCTTTAAAAGAACAATGCTTCTGTTTTGAGCAGGTTATTCTAATCTCGCCTCTCATTTCTCTTCCCCAAGCACAAACGGCAAATAGTTCCCTTTGTGAATGAGTTCAAACGTACTATTGGTGTAAGTTTTTCGCCAGGCTGCCGGAATACGTGTCGTACTCTTATTCCATTTGAATTCGTAGGCAAACAGGTCTTCGGCTTTTTCTTCCACCAAGTCAATTTCTTGTTGGTCGTAAGTACGCCAGAAATAACTGTTCACCCTGCGCTTGAGGTAATGGTTGACTTTCATGCGCTCAGACATGAGGTAATTCTCCCACAACTGTCCGGCATCGCTGCGCATCGATAATGGATTGTAATTGCGAATGAGCGCATTGCGTATGCCGTTATCATAAAAATACCAGCGATTGGATTTACTGATCTCTTTACGAAGGTTTCGACTGAATCCCCGAACCGGATAGATGATGAAGACTTTTGTCAATAGGTCAAGGTAACTTTCGATCGTATTTCGACTGATGCCCTTTAAATTCTTTGCCAGTTCATCGATGCTAACTTCGTGACCAATTTGTAATGCGATCAATCGGAGTAAGTCGATGATTTTATCTGCCTTTTTTATTCCTTCGAACACCAAAATATCCTTCAGCAAATAACTGCTGACCAAACTTTCGAGGTAGTCAATTTTATCCGTGGAACCCGAAAGGTGTTCCAATTCGGGATAGGCACCGAACAACATCCTTTTTTCCATGTTAGCCATTCGCTGCACGCTGTTTTCATAGGGCATTAATTCAAGCTGAGCAAATGGAAACAGTTGAATTACATGGAGTCGCCCCACCAATGGCTCTCCCAATTTATTATTGAGTTCAAACATGGAGGAGCCTGTTACCACCACATGCACATGGGGCAATTCATCTACCAACAACTTTAATTTCAATCCGATATCCGGTATTTGTTGGGCTTCATCGATCACTAAATACGTTGCCTGACCAAGGATCGATCTAAAATTCGCTACGCTTCGCTCGTGGAACGCGTCAATGG
>JBKCAB010000429.1:0-2432 GCA_046307935.1 Bacteroidota bacterium
CTCAGACCAATTTCATAAGACAGAAACATTCGGTCAAAGAAGCTCTCCATCGATCTTTCTGTTACCTTGCCCCATTCCCGCTTCACTTTCTGCATGTGAATTTCGTTCGTATTACTGAGCAAGTAGATTCGATTTTTGTCGGTTCGCAATTTATCCAGAAGAGCAATCTTGGCCTGGGGCACGCTCATGATCATGGCATTCCAGGCATGAACCACCTCATTGGCAGTGCATCCGTTCGGCAGATGCGGCAAAAGAGTATTGATGAAACGTTGGGAGCTGATCTTTCCGGTCTCGTAATCATCAAATAAACTGCTCTGCGAGAACTGAGAGTACGTACTTTGAAAATCAGCGAGTCCGAGTTCTTCAAAAGCGCTGCGGGTAAGGTCGTAGTTTAGATCGATGATCACGCCACCGAGGTCAAAGATGATCGTTTCAAACTGATCTGCTTTCATGGTTCAAATAAACAAAAAAGGAGGCATTCGCCTCCTCGCTTCTATTCATTTCAGCATTTATTTTTTGAGAACCAGGTCGATCTTGAAACCTAGCTCAGGAACCAAAGCTGGTTTGTTCGTTTCAGGGTTGATCTCTTTTGCGTAAGGCATGTTCGTTTTGGAAATATCCAGTTTGAAATCTCCCTTAATGGTTGCTCCTTTTTCATCATGTGTAATTTTTACAGGAACTTCCTGCTCTATTGATTGTCCGAGGATGTTGAATGTAGCAGAGAGTTTTCCGTTGCTGTAAGAATTGATATCGACACTTACTTCAGGATGCTCTGCCACAAAGAAAAAGGCAGTATCCTTCAGGTGAGTGCTGAGGTAATCGAGCTTTGCTGCAGGATATCCTTCGGTTTTCGGTGTGATTGTACTCATGTCAACAACAAATCGACCACTTACCAGCTCTTCTCCGTTCATGGTAAGACTTCCCTCCTTCAGAGCTACCGTACCCTGGTGAAAATGTTCGGCATTCTCTTCCCCTCGCCACTCGATCGTAGACGCTTTGATGTCAGCAGAATAGACAACATCTTCAACTTTTTCTTCTGACTCCTTACTTCCACATGCAGCGAGCGATACAGCGATTGCTCCAGTCATAAATACATTAATTAGTTTCATAGTATTTGTTTTTTTTCAGCAAATATACATTAATAATTACCATGGTAAATAAAAACGGAAATTATTTTAGCCAAGAAAGAAGTTCGCATGGTTTCATTTGAATTATATTCGAACTAAAAAACATGAAGCTAATTCTAGAAGACGGCGGATGGATTGATTCGGAGCGATTTTTCGATTTGTCTGTCCCTTTGGTCGATGGAGAGGGAAATCTCAGAGCTTGGTACGTTGACCCACCCGTTTTTGAACCTGTCCGCGCAAATGGATTTATCGGCTCAGTTGCTGAAGGCGGTGCAGTGAATTTCAGGAATATCTTTTTCAATCCTCATGGTCATGGCACTCATACCGAATGTTTGGGGCATATTACTCTACAAGTATACTCCGTAAATAAGGCTGTCAGGTCATATATGTGCCGGGCGGTCGTGATTTCCGTGCATCCAATTCAGGTGAAAAGTAGCTTGGATGGCAAGATGGATGCGGTGATCACACCTGAAATGATCGAAATTGCCTTAGCAGGAAAAGAAACGGAAGCACTCATCATCCGAACGCTACCGAATGACGAAAACAAAAGAACGAGGAACTACTCTTCTCAGAACCCGGCTTATCTGCATCCCGATTGTATTCATGTCATAAACGCATCCGGAGTGCGGCATTTGATGATCGATACACCCTCTGTCGACCGTGAAGAGGACGGAGGTGCTTTGATTTTTCATCACGCCTTTTGGAGAATAAGTGAGGGCGGGGATTTCGAACGTACGATCACGGAGCTCATATATGTTCCAAACGAAGTCCAAGACGGGTCTTATCTTCTGGAGCTTCAGCTTGCTGCTTTTGACAACGATGCTTCACCAAGCAGGCCAGTGATCTACCCCATTTATACATAAACGAAAAAAGGCTGATAATTTCAGCCTTTTAACCCCTTAGGGCAGTAGTAAGTTAGTTTTCATTAGTATTACAACAAACTTCCCAAAGTAGTTAATCAAAAGGAAGTAAAGCAAATACGCATGTTTAAAAAAAGCAGGTTACTTCTTATGGTAGGACTTTGAAGAATGCATGTCAAAAGAACTGTTATACTCTTTAATCAAACTAGAAAATGAAACTGCCTCTCCAAGCAGTGGCAACACATTCTTTATTTCAAAGTTTCCATAAGAAGATAACCTGATTTCTCTCCTTATTTCTTGAAACAAACATAAGAAGTTGATCACAACCCCTCGTATCAAATGAATATATCCCTGTTGAAATTGAACAAAACCCGTTTATGGGTTAATTTACTTACATGTTCTCGATGATCTTGAAGAAGATTTCTCTTTTGGCAGGACTTAAAGG
>JBKCAB010000430.1:0-13994 GCA_046307935.1 Bacteroidota bacterium
TCCTTCATAACAAAAGCAAAGCTTCTCCAAAGTCTTTTTACCTGGTCGTAAGAATACGTTTCATAGGGAAGATTCTCTGGGCGATGGTCTGCCTCTTCCTCCTTCGTCGGCTCCAGGTGTTTTTTGATGGAAATCGTTGCAGCACTCAACTGACCTGTTGGTGTTGAAAGTATCCTGGGTTCCGGCTTTTCCTTTAGGGGGATCGGTTTTGCCTCAGGGGCCTTTGAGCGCTGTGGGGGGGCTGCTTTCTCCCGCAAACTTTGTTTCGGGAAAGGAATGATGTCAACCGGCTCCGTCAGGGATTTTTTTTTTCCTGCTCCTGCTTGAGGGAACATAGTTGCATGAGCGCCAGCTCAACAAGCAATCGTTGATTTTTTGATGATTTGAATTCGACGTCTGCTTTGCTGAGTACTGACAACGCACGCAATGCGATGCGCTGGTCAACTTGTTTTGCCTGCTCGATGAACCGTTGCTCCACAGATTCTCCAACTTCAAGTAGGGAAGCTGTGCGCATGTCTTTGCATACAAGTAGGTTTCGGTAGTGTTCAGACAGGCCTACAAGGAAATGATGAAGGTCAAAGCCTTTCTCAACGATATCGTTCAAGAGCAGCAGTGAAGAGGGGATATCCTCTTTTTGAGCGCTATCAACTATCCTAAAGTAATAATCGTAATCAAGAACGTTAAGATTCTCAATTACAGACTTATAAGTAAGGTTGTTTCCTGTGAAAGTTACGATCTGATCGAAGATCGAAAGGGCATCACGCAGTGCTCCGTCAGCTTTCTGAGCGATCGTATGTAAAGCCTCAGGATCAGCAGTAATTTCTTCTTTAGTGGCAATTGTTGCCAAGTGGTCCGCGATATCTCGTACTTTGATCCTGCTAAAGTCAAAGATCTGACACCGCGAAAGAATTGTTGGGATGATCTTGTGCTTTTCCGTTGTTGCTAGAATGAATATGGCGTGCTTCGGAGGTTCTTCCAGCGTCTTCAGAAAAGCATTGAAGGCTTGGGTGGACAACATATGAACCTCGTCGATGATATACACTTTGTAATTTCCGAGCTGTGGTGGGATGCGAACCTGATCGATCAGACTGCGGATATCATCTACTGAGTTGTTTGAGGCGGCATCGAGCTCATAAACGTTCAACGAGTTCCCGGTATTGAATGACTGACAAGAATCACACTTATCGCAAGCTTCAACGTTTTCCGTTCGATCAAAACAGTTTATGGTTTTTGCGAGGATCCTTGCTGTAGTCGTTTTTCCAACACCTCTTGAACCACAAAAAAGAAAAGCCTGAGCGAGATGATCGTTCTTGATCGCGTTCTTCAGTGTGGCCGTGATGGAACGCTGACCAACGACAGTGTCGAAAGTTTGCGGTCGATATTTACGGGCTGAGACAACGAATTCACTCATGTAAACAAATTTAACCTTTACCGTTCTATTTGAAAGCGGAAAATAGCAATTGTTAAAAACTTAATCAGTTGATTGAACGAAACAGGAAATGCATTGCCCTCCCTCAGTTATTTTTTAATCTCAACAACAGCGCCATTGCTCGGGTCCCAGAGGTTGATGTTTTCCGGAAGGGTAAAACGCGTTTCCTCGGTGAGCTCTGCCACTTGGTCGACGTTTTCATATTTCACGGTGCGAATTTCGATCTTTTCCCTGAATACAAAGATCCAGTTGATCTGGTTGATCGCTTCAGCGTCCCTGGTCCAGCATTTACGGTCGTCAGCTTGTCGGAGTGGGGCGCCCCAGCAGCCTTCACCCACGTATGTGATCCCGATCGAATCATTGCGGATGAATCCCTCCTCGGAACCAGGACCATTGTCTCTCACGATCGGCCAAGTTGTTTTACAAGTATGGGAATCATTTTCCAGGCATAGTTTCAGATTCGGGAAACGCTCGAAAAGTGGAACGAAATTCCTGTACTGAGTATTCATCTCTTTTTTGTGTCCGACATGCGGACGGATAGGGCGGTGGTATTGCGCGATCTGCCAAACGTAATCCTCATGATTTTTAAGCGAACTTCGGAGGAAAAGTCGTTGCTTCCCGAACTTCAGGATCTCAGAATTGAGAGAGACAATATGCAGCAGATCACCACCGAATTCAGTAGAATAGTACACATTGCGATTCGGAACATCGAACAGATCAACAAAAACCTTATTCGAAAGCTCGTGATTGCCGCGTGTCACGACCATTGGTGTTAAGCGCCCTGTTCGGTCGATCGTATGCTCCCAATCTTCGAACCATTCTATCCATTGTTTCTCAATGTCAATTCCTATCATGTCTCCATTGAATAAAACGGCGTGCGGTTTAAGTTTTGAGACCATTTTATTGGCCATCACTCGAATGTTCCTGCGGTCGCGCGAGTCACCACCTGCTAGAAATGAGAGTGGAGAATCTGCAGTTCCGGGAACTGTAGAAACGTGATAAACACGCGAGTATCCCTCACTGTCTTTGATGCAGAAATAATAACGCGTGTTGGCCTTCAGGCCGTTCAATCGAACGATAGTGTTTTGCATGCCTTTACCCGTGTTTGTCGAAGAAATCGATGCGGAAAATCGGAAATTGAAGTCAGCGGGATGAACGGTGTCGTAAAGGAATTGTGGCGCATCTCCGGAAACCTGGTCCCAGATAACAGTTACTGCTGAGGATGCAGTGCTGTTGAATACGCTGCGTACAAAGCGAATGGCAGATAAGCCCTCCTGTGCGCACAACATTATGTTAAAAAGAACAAGGAGTCGGAACATACTTTGAAATGAAGGAAACGTAAAAAATGAAGTGCCACTTGTGCAAATAGCAAAGCGTTTGCCTTGCATGGCATGAATTGACTGATCAGTCAATGACCTCGATCGAATCGATGGAGTCGCCTTGGCGAATGTCATCGATCACATCCAAGCCTTCGATCACTTTGCCAAAACAAGTGTGATTGCGATCTAGATGTGCGGTATTTCTTCTTGAATGACAAACAAAGAATTGTGATCCACCCGTATTTCGTCCGGCATGAGCCATTGAAAGTACCCCTCTGTCGTGGTGTTGATTTTCACCGTTCAATTCACAGTCGATCTGATAACCCGGTCCGCCTGTTCCCGGCATTCCATTCGCTCCATCACGTGAATTTGGACACCCGCCTTGGATCACAAAATCAGGAATTACTCTGTGCCACTTCAAACCATTGTAATAACCTTCTTTTGCCAACTTCACGAAATTAGCGACTGTTTTTGGTGCGTCTTCAGTGAAGAAGGTCACCTTCATGTCTCCTTTGTTTGTTTTAATGATTGCTTCCATTATGATTTATTTGTTACGCAAAGATACTTGATTGATAAGCAGATTGCACAATTCACACGGAATGATTTAAAGGAACTTTTTAACCTGCTCGAGTTTCCATGCTTAGAAAAGTATAATCAACTAGAATCGATCTAAACAGCAAGTGTACTTTTCAAATGCTTAATTTTACATCATGCAACGATTTACCTTTCACAGGGAATTGACCGGACTGTTCACAGAGCAGCAGAATCGATTGGTTTACCGACAGGATGAGCTCATGGATTTCATCCATTTGCCCTATAATTCTGATAGTTTCGGTACACAAATAAAGATCAGGGAGCAACAGTTTACACGTGACAAGCGAAAGGATCTTGTTGATCAGCTGAACAAACAATATAGCGGAATAGATCTAGAACCTAAGGTAAGTGCGAACATTCAGTCCCTCCTAGATGGTGCAACATTCACGGTAACGACAGGACATCAGCTTTCTATTTTTACTGGTCCTCTTTTCTTTATCTACAAGATCCTTCATGTGATCCGACTGGCAGAAACTTTGAAGGAGAAGTACGGGGAGTACAATTTTGTTCCGGTTTACTGGATGGCTTCAGAAGATCATGATTTCGAAGAAATACGGTCTGTTGAATTGTTTGGCAAGACATTGAGTTGGGAAAGTGAACAAAAGGGGCCGGTTGGAAGGTACTCTACTGTAGGTTTGGACGTTATTCGCGCGGAATTCAGTGCTTATTTTAGTGGTGAAGCCCTGGAGGAAGTGAAGGAAATCCTTGCGAATTACGAAGGTAAAGACTTAACCGAGGCAACATTAAAATTGGTCAATCGACTGTTTAGTCGATATGGCCTTTTGATCATCAATGCCGATACACACGAGCTAAAGAGATCCTTTGTTCCAGTGATGAAAAAAGAGATTGAAACCGAGTTCTCTTATCATGCAGTGCAAAAAATGAATGCCCTGCTGGAGAAGGAGGGAATGAAGGTGCAGGTTCATGCGCGTGAGATCAATCTGTTTTACATGGAAAACGGTATGAGAGAGCGAATCGTTCACCTGGACGATGGATTCTTCATCGAAGAGAAGGGTAAGCTTTCGAGAGACGCGTTATTGAATCTCATCGAATCATCTCCCGAGTGTTTTTCGCCAAACGTGATCATGAGGCCGGTCTACCAAGAGTGGATCCTTCCGAACCTTTGTTACATCGGAGGAGTTGGAGAGCTTGCCTACTGGATGCAGTTAAAGGGTGTTTTTGAAGGCGCGGAAGTGCCGTACCCATTGGTTGGTGTGCGAAACTCTCTGCTGTGGATCGATCCGGTGAATTCAAAGCGAATAGAAAAATCAGGGATTCACCTTGAGGAGATCTTTCATGATACAGATGTCTTGAAGCGTGAACACGTTAAAAAACATGCGGATCAGGAGCTCGATCTAAATGACGTTGAAGCGGCTTTTAATTTACTCCGGGAAAAACTACTTAGTAAAGTGATGAACACCGATCCGGGGCTTGAACGCATGGCCCTTGCAGAGATTGCCCGCATCGAGAAACAGCTGCAGTCTGTTGAGGAGAAGTTGTTTAAATCCTTGAAAGTGCGTCACGAACAAGCTCTGACAGCGATCGATCAGCTCAAGAGCAGACTTTTCCCTGCCAACGGTTTGCAGGAAAGAAGTGTTAGTCTTTTCTCGATGTGCGCCGGAGGTAAGATCGATGAGCGTATCGCTCAGCTTCATGATTTCATCGATCCATTCGAGTCGGATCTCATTGTGATCAGAGAATGATCCCGAAAATAATTGTGGTACTTTAGCGTTCTTTTGTCGGATTATTCAGATGGCACGAATTCTTATTTTGTTGTTCCTTGTATTCAGTACTGCAGCATTTGGCCAGCAGGTGCGGATCGTGGGCAAATGCTCGGATAAGAAAGGTAGACCGGTTGAAGATGTTCAGGTTTCTTCAGACAAAGGCAATCCCAGGACGGTCTTCACAACTGAAAACGGAAGATATGAGCTCTTCGCATCGTTTGGGGACACCCTGAAACTTCGTTACTACCTTTCTGAAGAGGTGCAACAGCGAAGCACGCTGATCGTGACTTCTATGAATCTTCAGACTGCTCCTGATATCGTTCTGGATATCGCTCAGCAAACCGGGGTTATTGTTCAGTTTGATAAGGAAGATCCGTTTGAGATTCCTAAAATGCCAATGATTGACCTTCAGAAGCTTCCGATGAATAGTCCGGAACGCTTTTTAACACTCACAACCGCAGCAACATCAAACAATGAACTGACGACAAACTACAATGTGCGTGGAGGGAATTATGACGAGAATCTTGTCTATGTGAACGGTTTCAATGTTTACCGTCCTTTCCTGACAAGGAGCGGACAACAGGAAGGAATGAGCTTCATCAACTCTGCCCTTGTTCAGTCGATAAAGTTCTCTGCAGGAGGCTTTGAGGCCGCTTACGGGGATAAGCTCAGTTCTGTACTGGACATAGAATACAAAACGCCAACTGCCTTTCATGCTTCTGCGATGATGTCGTTGCTTGGGGTGGAGGCACATTTGGAGCACGCCCCAACGGCACGCTTCAATTATCTCGTTGGTGCTCGATACAGATCTAATGGATACTTATTGAATTCATTGCCAGCAAAGGGGGCCTACAATCCCGTGTTCTGGGATGCTCAGTTCCTGACGAACTATTATGTTCGGGACAATCTCATTTGGTCTGTACTTGGACATTTTTCTTCAAATGATTTCCGCTTTGCCCCTGAAACACAAGAGACTGATTTCGGCACGGCAAATGAAGCCTATTCCTTCAGGATCTATTTTGACGGGCAGGAACAGACGCGTTTTCAGACCATGATGGGAGGGACCTCGCTCAAATGGAAACCGAACAAGCGTACAGATTTGGATTTCTACGCGACTTTATTTAATACTGTAGAACGAGAGTATTATGATATTCAAGGTCAGTATTTTATAAATGAGCTTGAGACAGATCCTTCCAAGGAAGAATTTGGCGATTCTATTGCTGTGCTGGGAGTTGGTACCTTCTTGAATCACGCAAGAAATCGTTTGAATGCTACTATCATGAATGTATACCACAATGGATCTTTTGAGTTAAAGAACGGCTTCACTGATGACGAACGCTTGCATCACCGACGCCATGTGATCCGTTGGGGTGTGAATTATCAACATGATGACTTCTATGATATACTCTCGGAGTGGAAAATGATCGATTCCGCTGGTTACAGCTTACCACAATCCAATGATGATCAGATTACCTTGTTTGAAACGATCAAAGGGGAGCTGTCACTAACAGCTGAAAGACTTACCTCTTTTGCACAATGGAATGGGGTTTGGTCCCGAAACAAGAGGGATAATGTGGTTACGGTTAAAAGCCGTGAAAAGCGAGATGGTCAGCGAGTAAGCTACACCGACACGATCCGCGAGTCTGTGTCCAGGTTGGCCTTCAGCTTTGGTGCGCGTGCAGGATATACAACGATCAACAATGAGTTTTTCTTTACACCAAGGGCCACACTGACCTACTATCCAAGAGCTTACATGGTGCAGAACAGACGAGTGGTTAGAAGGGATCTCAATTACCGTTTGTCTTCAGGATTGTATTATCAACCGCCATTCTATCGTGAATTTCGAACTTTCGACGGACAGCTTAGATTAGGTGTTGTTTCTCAGAAATCTTTCCATTTCGTAGCCGGAACTGATGTGTATTTCAATATGTGGCAGCGCGAGGTACCATTCAAGTTCACAGCTGAGGCCTATTATAAATACCTCTGGGATGTAAATCCCTATGAGATCGATAATGTACGCACTCGGTATTACGCAGAGAATAATGCTGTGGCATATGCCTATGGTTTAGACATGAATGTACATGGTCAGTTTGTTGAAGGAATTGAGTCCTTCTTTAAGGTTGGATTGATGTCTACGAGGGAAGATGTCGCTGGGGATAAGTACACTGTTTATTACAATGCAGCGGGGGAGCGGATCATTTTCGGATTTACGGAAGACGATGAGATCGCAGACAGTGTTATCGTCAAGCCAGGTTTCATTCCACGCCCGACCGATCAGTGGTTAACTGTCGGTGCGCTTATTCAGGACCAAATGCCGGGATTCGAAAGACTGAGTGTACAAATGGGACTTCAGTTCGGATCCAGATTACCGTATGGTCCGCCTGATTTTGCACGTTACAAGGATACGCTGAGAATAAAATCTTACTTCAGAGTGGATATTGGAATGTCCTACGATTTCCTTCATGACAAGGCTTCGAAAAGTGGTTTCTTCGGAAAGAATTTTGATGATGCAATACTTTCATTTGAAGTATTTAATTTGCTGGGAGTCAATAATGTATTGTCGAAGCAATGGATACAGGATGTTTCCGGTAAATTCTATTCCATTCCCAATTACCTGACCCAGCGTCGTTTCAATCTGAAGCTGATCCTGAGGATGTAGTATTGTAGAGTCTGGAATCCAGAATCTAGACTCCAGACTCCAGCTTCCAGCTTCCAGACTCCATCTTCCAGACTCCAACTTGTTACTTTTTATCAACTGTCAAGTTCTATGGTCATGAGAAGGCTTTTACACATCATGGCGATCATTCTCTTGGTAAGAGGGTATGCCGCAGCGCAGGTTTCAGTGAGGGAAACGATTCGTTTCAAGGATACAGTGGAAGTTCCGAAATATCTACCAGAGGACAGGGGATTCTCAACCTTGAAACTTAAAATGCAACCTGGTGAACATCATATCCAGAATGCAAAAGATCTGTCGGTCTTGAGTGGTCAGACGATAACTGGTGTGGATCTTGTTTATTCTGATTATCCGGAGGGAGAAGATTTCACGGAACTCAATCGATTGCGAATTCTGGAGCTTTACATGTTACTCCCACAGGCATTCAATAGTCCGATCATTGAATGGCGGATCGTAAAACAGACAGGCGTGACCCAAACAGGAGGAATTCAGAATTATTTTCACGGTTTCACTGTTTATTACCGACCAATGCCCTCGTTTGCAGACGAGCAGATCACCATTACCAATGTCATTGAAGGTAAGTCTGCTCCAAGTGATTCGACTTTGCTTAAAGTATTCAACAGAAACGCCAATTGGAAAGATATGCTCGTGGTATGTGATGTTACAGGCAGTATGTCACCTTACACCGCTCAATTGTTATTTTGGATCAAGAGCAATCAGCGCCTGAACACATTCAAACAGATTGTATTCTTCAACGATGACGATGATAAAAGTACAGATCAGACTGGTCGTGAAGATCTTATGGGGATCTGGACGATCGAAACGGGAAGCTCTGAAAAAGTCATCAAGACTGCTTTTGAAGCCATGCAAAAGGGAGGGCATTTTGAGAATGATCTTGAAGCGATCTGTTATGCAATAAAAAAATACCCTGAAAACAAGAAAAATGTAGTGTTGATCGCTGACAACTGGGAGACACCTTGCGACATGCGTTTGGTTGAATTTCTCAAACAGCAGAAGATACCGGTGCGAATTGTAATTTGTGGAGTTACTGACCGATTGAACACGGCTTATCTAGACCTGGCCTATGCCACAGGAGGCTCCATTCATACTATGGAGGATGATCTAACCGAAATAGCTAAAATAGGAGAGGGCAAGACTTTTAAATTGAGTGGATTGCGATTCAAGATGAGTGGTGGACGGTTTGTGCAGATCTGATGGTAATTGGTTGTATCATGATTATTTTGATCGATTATGTGAGTATCTAAAGAAGTGAAAAATTGATGGTATGGCTTTAAAGTTTGTTAATCCGGAATCATTCATCAAGGGCTATGAATCCTCCCGTTACAGAGATTATGAATACAATGACTGTGTAGTTAAGGCTTTTGCAGTTTTATTTGGTGTCTCATACGATGAGGCACATGGTTTTACACGTGGATTTTTCAGTCGAGGTGAACGGACAGGAACATATGGATTTAACCGAGGCATTCAGTCTATGATGCGTCATCCTACTGTTAGGTTTTACGGAAACTTAAAAGCTGCCAGACGATTGAGGGGAGATACCATAATTGCCATCCAGAAAAGGTATCCTCATGGTATTTTTCTGGTGGACTCTTACGATCATGTTTCTGTACTATGTGATGGTGTATGGGTAGATTATGAAGGGATCATATCCGCTGATACAAAAGTGCATGCCATTTATCAATTCACCGATTTCACTCATTATGAAGAATTAAGAGCTAAAGTTCATCAAACCAACAATAATGAGTTTGACTGGCTGAGTGTTGTGCTTTTTTTGTTTTTGATTTCCTTTCTCATTTTAAATCGGGAAATGGTGAAACACGACTTGATCCGTCTTGGCCTATGGATCAAAGAATTCATACTGTAATTGCTCGTTCTATAACTAAACACAATGGAACTACCTCCGCTAAGGGTTTATTTCGATGCTCTTTGTATCTTCATGAATCGCACATTGACTAACTCATGAAACAAGTCTGATTAGAATCATTCAAGCGGCTATGACACGAAATGGTATGGTAGACTAAACTCGGTTCCTAGTGTAAGAATAAATTAAATAAAAAAAATTAAATAGGATTATTAATATATTTCAAAATCAAATTAATAGGCGGTCCAACCACCGTCAGCGGTCACTACCGATCCGTTGACAAAGCTGGAGTCATCGCAGGCCAGGAACAGAGCCGTCTTGGCGATCTCGATCGATTCACCCATGCGTGGCATAGAAGCTGCACCGGCTACAGCACGTTCATAGCCAAACTGGTTCGGATGCATGTTCGCACCGATATTCGTGTTGACTCCTCCGGGGGCAATAGCGTTGCATCGGATGCCTTTTTGTGCGTAGGTAAATCCAATATTCTTGGTGAGTCCGATCAATGCATGCTTCGAGGTGGTATAAGCCGCTCCGGCACGGTTTCCGCAGAATCCTCCGATCGAGGCGATATTAATGATCACACCTGAACCTTTCTTGAGCATTTCCGAGATCGCCAGCCTACACGCATAGAATGGACCGTTCAAATTAACAGCCAGCACTCGGTCCCACAGCTCATTGGTTAGCTCCGCTGCAGGAACAAAATCATCCAGTATACCTGCGTTATTCACCAGGATGTCCAGAGCACCATATGTGGTTAACGCCGCATCGATCATTCTTTTAACATCTTCTTCTTTGGAGACATCAGCCGTTTCGCCTGTTGCTTTTCCTCCAGCGTCATTGATTGCTCGCGTTACGCGCTCAACACCTTCAGCTTTCACGTCCGAAACAATGACATTTGCACCTTCTTTAGCAAAAAGCTGTGCAATAGCTTCACCCATTCCGGAAGCTGCCCCGGTTACAATGGCTGTTTTGTTCTCTAGTTTTCTCATTCGTTCTATTTATTTTCTGCGTTGTACATATTTTCGAGTCCCCTGATCAGCGCATCCGGGTTGAACGAGATGCTGTCAATACCCAGCCTGATCAGGAATTCAGCGAATTCAGGGTAGTCACTCGGTGCTTGCCCGCAAAGTCCGATCCTGGTTCCGTTCAGATGCGCAGCAAGCACCACTTTTTCGATCATCCATTTAACGGCGGCATTGTTTTCATCGAAGAGGTCACTGATGATGCTCGAATCCCTGTCGATGCCAAGGGTAAGCTGGGTAAGATCGTTCGATCCAATGGAGAAACCGTCAAAGACCTTTGAGAATTCCTCTGCCAGGATCACGTTGCTTGGGATTTCCGCCATCACATAGAGCTCAAGACCTTTGTCTCCACGTTTCAATCCGTATTCCTCTATCAGTGCAGCTACTTTCTTTCCTTCTTCAACAGTTCGGCAGAAAGGGATCATGAGCTTCACATTCGTTAGTCCCATTTCGTTGCGCACCCGCTTCATGGCTTCACATTCCAGACGGAAGCCTTCCCGGTAACGCTCGTTGTAATAACGCGAAGCACCCCGGAAACCGATCATCGGGTTTTCTTCAATCGGCTCAAGCTCATGTCCACCGATCAGATCAGCATATTCATTGGATTTAAAATCACTCATCCTTACGATAACCTGACGGGGATAAAACGCCGCTGCGATCGTTCCGACTGCTTGCGACAGCTTATCAATAAAGTACTCTTTCTTGTCAGGATACTGATCGGTAAGATCAGCGATCTGGTTCTTAGCATGCGTATCCTTAAGTTCATTAAAGTTCACCAGAGCCATGGGATGGATCCGGATCGCATTGTTGATCACGAATTCGAGTCGCATGAGCCCGACTCCCTGACTCGGATAAATGGAGAATTTATACGCTTTGTCCGGATCTGCCAGGATAAGCATCGGCAAGGTCTTCGGTAACGATATGTTCCTGAAGTCAATATCTTTTTCCGTCCAGTCGCTTTTGCCGGTGTAAACATGTCCGACCTTACCCTGGGAATTGTCAACCGTGATCAGGTCACCGTCTTTGATCCGGTCAGTAGCTCCCGCAGCGCCAACTATGGCAAGGGCACCTAGCTCTCTTGCAACAATTGCCGCGTGACTTGTCCGGCCGCCTTTGTTTGTAATGATGGCCGCGGCTTTTTTCATGATCGGATCCCAGTCAGGGTTGGTGATATCCGTGATCAGAACTTCACCCTCCTGCAATTTATGTGCTTCGGCAGGCGAGGAGAGGACACGTGCAACACCCGCTGTAATTCCGGTACCGACAGCATTTCCGGTTACCAGTGTTTCACCTTTTGACCCCAGTGTGTATTCCTTACGGATGTATGGATCTTTACTGGAATGTACGGTTTCCGGTCGGGCCTGGACGATGAACAGCTCGTTGCTGTTGCCATCCTTTGCCCATTCGATGTCCATAGGCATTCCGTAGTGCTCTTCGATCTTCAGGGCCCATTCGCCTAGCTTCATGATCTCCGGATCGCTCAAGGTCCATGCGTGCTGTTTTTCAGTTGGCGTTTCTGTATTTACTGTTCCACCATCCTCCGCATAAACAAGGGTTTTTGCTTTTGCTCCAAGTTTCTTGGAAATGATCGATCTTTGATGCACTCCTATTGCCGGTTTGAACAGATGGAATTCGTCAGGTGTTATTGTTCCCTGAACGATGTTCTCGCCCAAGCCCCAGCATCCGGTGATGACAATAGCATTCGAAAAACCCGAATCCGGCTCGATAGTAAAAATGACCCCCGAGCTTGAAATGTCGGAACGCACCATCAGCTGTATCCCTGCCGAAAGCGCTACTTTTTCGTGCTGAAAGCCATTATCAATGCGGTATTTGATCGCACGGGCATTGTACAGAGAAGCGTAACAGCGTTGAACTGCTTTCAATACATTTGAGACACCTCGAACATTGAGAAAAGAATCATGCTGTCCTGCAAAGCTGGCTGTTGGTAGATCCTCAGCGGTGGCACTGCTCCGAACGGCCACATCCAGTTCACGGCCATACCGTTCACAAAGCTCCCGGTAAGCATTTGAGATACCGGAAACCAGTTCAGGCGATAGGGTAACATTCAAAACGAGCTCTTTCGCTTTCTTTGAGGTCTCGTTGAGGTTGGAGAAAGTCTGAATATCAACGGAGGCCAATAGATCTTTAATGCGCTCTGTGATACCGTTCTGTGCTAAAAAGTCACGAAATGCGTCAGCCGTAGTAGCAAACCCATCAGGCACAGCGATTCCCAGTGGCCTCAGGTTCTGGAACATTTCACCTAGGGATGCATTCTTCCCACCGACAGTGGCAACATCTTCTTTGTTGATCGTGCTGAATGGGATCGTATAGTGCTTTTGCATACCTTCTGACTTTGCTGTCGAAGTTATGACTCCTTTACAGTTCGAAAAATGATTTTGATCATGTTTGCTGCCGCGAAGCTGAATTGATCAAACAATGAGCTACGGAGCAATTTTGGCATTTATAACGACATGTTTTTCCAGATAATTGCCGGTTTCGATACTCCCAATATCAGCATTGACATATTTGTATTGCATTACTTTTGACCATTCAAGTTGGATTAAAAAACGATTTTTCGGTTCGGGTTTTCCCCGCCACCACTGATCGACAAATTCATCGAGCATAATATTCTGATCTTGCCAGCTCCATTGGTCGAAAGTATAGATCTCATTCGTTATCGGGTCTATAAAATCAACATAGGTGCTCATATCTCCGTGCGTAACTTTATCAATGAAAAGCTCTACCAGAATAGGCAACGATCTTTCCGAACAATATTTGTGTTTGTCGATGATTGAAAAGTTACTCAGATCATTTAAGTATGGGGCGATCTCTTTCAGCTCAAACGAAAGCTCAAGCCGATCATTAATGCCTAAGTGGTATTGTTCCAAAAAGAAGGTGACATGATCCCATTCTATGAAAAAATGTATATCACTAATTTTAGGATTTGAAGGATCATTGCCGAATGAATAGGTTAAAATATTTTCATTCGGAATTTTTCTCTTGAGAAACTGTTCCCTTGCAATACGATTGATCTTATTTTCCAACTCAACCTTTTGTTCATTAAAAAGGACAGATGCAGGAAGACTTTTATTGGCGATGTCTTTACTGCAACATACATCTGTTAGAAAATACTCAAAAACATATGATCTGTTTGGGTAAGTTGAGTTATCTGGATGATTATAGTTCACGAATTCAAACCCTTGAAACAAAGTTCTTTTTTCCAGTGAAGGTTCTTCTCCGGAATCGCTTAGAATAATGGTGGTTTCTGTTTTAGCACTTGGACAATTCCCCTTCATTAAGGCTTCATTGAGCCGATTTTCGATCGCTTCGATTTTTTCTAGCAGATT
>JBKCAB010000431.1:0-1166 GCA_046307935.1 Bacteroidota bacterium
TTTTTCTGGTCATATGGATATTTGTAAGATCACGCATGGCCATTTTAGTCGCATTTGTATTGCTCACAGGAGGTAAGCTTCACTTCAGAATGATTGCGTTGGGATCGGAACCGGATCCTCTTCCCGATCCCGATGAGATGCTTCATATTATGAGCTATAATGTGCGTCTTTTCGATCTTTACACCAGCGACCCCAGCAAGATTGGTCAGAACAGAGATAAGATATTTGACTACCTTAAAAAAGAGGATCCCGATCTGATTTGTTTCCAGGAGTTCTACCATCAGGATAAACCCACCAATTTCGAAACAAGGGATGCTATCATTGAGTTCCTTGGGATCAAGGATCATCACGAACGCTATGCACACAAGTTGAAGGGCCGCCAGAATTTCGGCGTTGCAATCCTTTCTAAATATCCGATGATCGCGAAAGGAGATATCATGTTCGAAAACCAAGGTCCGGGTGATTTCAATTATTGTGTTTTTGCCGATATTGTTAAGGACTCGGATACTTTCCGGATCTATAATGTGCATTTGCAGTCCATTCGTTTGAAACAACCCGAACATGCTGTCTTCAAGGCCTCAGTGAAACCCCGATCTTCAACACTTGGACTGATGATGGACAAATTGCTCATTGCTTATCCCAAACGCGCGCAGCAAGCCAGAAGGGTTATGGAACACATGCTCGGCTCTCCATATCCGACGGTGGTATGTGGAGATTTCAACGATACGCCGCTGTCCTATACGTATAATCAATTCAATAAACACTTGACAGACGCATTTCGCAACACCTCCAAAGGGATCGGAGCAACCTACGTTGGCAAAGTTCCCGCCGGCAGAATCGACTACATCTTCCACACAAAAGACCTGGAATCGTGCAATTTCAACATACAAAAGGAAGTTTACAGCGATCACAGAGCCATTTCTTGCCGAATTTTCAAGAAATAATAGCAGTACAACACATCATAATTGGAGACTTGCAAACATTACGAAGTCACACATTGAACCTCATTTCAACAGATCAATACAGCAGTCACTACTTTAACACGAGGTTCATCCAACAAAAAAATGTGGCCGAACGTCTGCGAAATGAGTCTGTATTTTACACGCAATCTGGATCGTTTAAAATAATCGTCGCCTTTATGCATTGAAAACTGATCGAACCCTAAT
>JBKCAB010000432.1:0-1453 GCA_046307935.1 Bacteroidota bacterium
TTACGATGCCCACCACGTTAAGTCTCGCATTGAGCATTTCCTCTAAAATGTGAACTGCAAAGTCGGGTGTACCCATGAAAATGATCCTGTTGTAAAGCCGTTCCATCAGATCTCCTTTTTTCTCCATTCAAACAAACGCAAATATAGGATAGAGCATAATCCCATGCATCCAAAGTAAATGTATTCGTTCATCCAGATCCATTTGATATCTGGCTTAATGACTTTGATCAGTAGGAATGTTGAGAAAATGTAGACCAAAGCACAGAGGATCTCGATGGTAAAAGTTGCCATGGTATTACCGCTTCCGTTGATCGTTTGGAAGTACACGGAGAAAATTCCGTACATAAAAATGGATACCGAAATGAAACGAAGGATCTCTGCACTTTTTTCTACATACGTCTCTCCTGGATTGATCATTCTCACCATGCTTTCAGGGTAAAGGATAGCACCGTGGAAGAAAATGAACAGAAAAATGAGGGTGAGGAATTGTATTTTCCGTTGGATCTTCGGCAGGGAAGCCAGATCTCCTTTTCCCAAATACTGAGAGATATACGTTTTAGTGGTTCCGGCGAATCCCCAGATCGGAACAAAGGCAAGGAAATAGATTGAACGCACATTTTGGGAAACCGTGAGCTCGAATTTTCCCGATTGTTCGAGCCATGTAAAAAAGAGTGTCCATGTGGCCAAAGCAATGAATCCTTGAAACATGAGCGGGCTTCCCACTTTAAAAAGTTCTTTCATCGACGGCAGATTGAATGAGAAATGTGCGAAAAGGCGAAACTGTTTGCTGTCGGTGGAGAAAACGAGGTAAGAAACCAGAAACAGCATTCCGAAGAGATCCGCAAGTGTCGAAGCCCATGCAGCTCCACTCAGTCCCATTTCCGGGAAGCCTCCTTTACCAAAGATCATCAAATAGTCGAGGAGGATATTGGATGATGCAGTGATGATTGCAGCAATTAATACTACCCAGGTTTTACCTGTTGCCAGAAAAAAAGCTTGAATCGATAAGGAGATCATGGCAAAGAACAGGGCATAGCTGCGAATGCCGATGTATTCTGTTTGCATAGCGCTTAGGTCATCGTGTCTGGACCAATAGCGCAGCATATCAGGTATCGCGAACTGTATGAACAGGAATAAGATGCCCGCTACTACGAAATGGGTGAATATGGATGTTCCGAAGATCCTGCCGATCGCATTGGTGTTCTGCTGTCCGATCCTACGCGCTATCAGAATCTGAGCCCCGTCGCCCATTCCGGCGAGAGCCATGTACATTGTTACATACAGCAGACCGCCATTACCTACTGCGTCAAATGCCTCCGTACTGTAACGACTAATGAAGGAGGAGTCGGTGATGAGTACGATCGACTGAATGAAGCTGGATATCATCAATGGTACTGCAACCGATAAGATGGTTTTGTAGCGAATATCAAGCATTTAGTCTACTTGTATGATC
>JBKCAB010000433.1:0-6751 GCA_046307935.1 Bacteroidota bacterium
CCTATTTACCACAAAACGCCAACGAACTTCCGCCATGTCCGAACCAGTTTGAATTTTCTGAGAACAAGAATGAACAGATCGGAGCGATCATGCCGGAGAACGTTAACGTACCGTACGATATCCGTAAGGTGATCGACTGTGTGATCGATGATAACAGCTTCCGTGAGGTTCAGGAAGATTTCGCCAAGAACATCGTGATTGGCTTTGGACGTCTGGAGGGTAAAACCATCGGAATTGTCGCCAATCAACCATCTGCAATGGCGGGTGTTTTGGATATCGATGCTTCACGCAAGGGAGCACGCTTCGTGCGTTTCTGTGATGCATTCAACATTCCGTTGCTGGTGTTCGAGGATGTACCGGGCTTCCTTCCGGGAACGGATCAGGAATGGAGAGGCATCATCACACACGGTGCTAAATTACTTTATGCTTTCTCAGAAGCTACCGTTCCGAGAATCACAGTGATTACGCGTAAAGCTTATGGTGGAGCTTTCGATGTCATGAACTCTAAGAACATTGGGGCTGACCTGAACTTTGCATGGCCAACAGCCGAGATCGCTGTAATGGGAGCGAAAGGGGCTGCGGAGATCATTTTCAAGCACGAGATCCAGTCGTCCGACGATCCACAAGCGAAATGGCTTGAAAAAGAAGCAGAATACGGCCAGCTATTCGCCAATCCGTACCGCGCAGCTGAACACGGCTTCGTGGACGATGTGATCCTGCCGTCAGAGACCCGATCGAAAGTGATTGCCGGTTTCAAGATGTTGGAGAACAAGGCAGAGGTATTACCGAAAAAGAAGCACGGAAATATTCCACTTTGAAATTTAGCGCTCAATTCATTAAATAAATTAATAGTGAACATAATTTATGTTTATTCATATTTCACTATATTTGTTTTTCCTTTTAAATTAAACTTATGTTAAGATTTTATTCGTCGAGTACACGCTCTGTGAATACCGCGCGTGGTGTTCAGGAGTGTCTGGAGTCCGCGATGGGTTCGGAATTCAGTAAAGCAGATCTACTCATTTTTCATGCATCCATAGGTCACAATTTTCATGATATTGTGAATGAGGCTTCTCGTTTGTCTCCAAAAAGCCGCATCTTGGCAGCATCGTGTTGTGGAGTGGTCGGCAGAGAAGGGGTAAGCGAATCAATGAAGGACATTGCGCTCATGGCCGTTACAGGAACTTCTTTTGAAGTGAGTCATTGTAAAGAAATTTATGGTCATACCTCTTATGAGCGAACGCTCGAGATGGCGAAAGACTTATGTTCCAAAAAGGAAGGGATCAACATGATCTATTTTTTGGCTTCGGGTATTGATATCGCAAATGATGAATGCATCAGAGCAATGGAGGAGGTATTCGGTGAGGAAGTGACCATTTTTGGAGCAACCTCTGCTGATAACATGCGAGGAGTGATTAATTTTCAGGCGGTTGATAATGAGGTATATGAGCACGGGGCATACATGGTTGGTTTTTGTGATCCTTCGTTAAAGGTGGATACACAAGCCACTCACGGATTCGTGCGTATTGGGGAACCACTTGTTGTCACTAAGTCCTCCGGACATATAATCCATGAATTCAATGGCCAACCGGCATGGAAAGAATATACACAGCGCCTTGGGCTGAATGCAAATGCAGAATGTGGCGATACTATTCCGATTGGAGCCTTGGGCGAGAAGTTATCGGATGAACTCACCAAAGAGTACGGAAATGACCTTCTTCTTCGTGTAGTCACCAAGCATGATGGAGACGATATGCATTATGCGACCACGATCAAGGAAGGCACACCGCTTTGGTTAACGACTAGAGATGAAGAACTGATCTTCTCTGAGATGGATCGTATGGTTGACGATATGACTCAACGAATAGACGGTCGTGAGGTCGTTGCGGTCTTTCATGCCGATTGCCTGGCAAGGGGGCGTTTTTTATTCAACCGAATTGTGAAGGAGGAGCTTGTTGCCCGTATGCAGCATCCTTTCTATGTAAACGGTGAATGTCCCCCTTGGCTTGGAATGTATGGATTTGGAGAGATTGCAAGATTGGGAGGCAAGAACACCTACCACAATTACACCACCGCGTTGTACGTGATCTACCGCGACTAAAATTTGAGTTTTTGGACAGGAATGGTAAATACGAAGATATATACCAAGAATATCTTGAGCTACAAGCGCGCGTAACGAAGTTTGCTGCGACTCAGCAGGAATTAATCAATACGAAGGATCTACTTGATCAGGAATTGGTTCGATATAAACGATTGAACCAATTCTTCTCGAGGGCGATCAGGCAGAGTAGTCTGAGAGAATTACTCCATATCACTGCGGAGGCAATTATTGATATTTTCGAGTTACAGATCGGGTATTTGCGTTATGAATTCAACGATTCAGAAGACCGATCGGAGGAACTTATATTCTGTGAGGGAGCTCCTTATGGTCAAGATGAAAAGACCGTGTCTGATTTTAAGAAACTGGAGTCAGTCAACATTTTCAGTGGTAATTTTAAGAAATTTGAATCGGAAGAGATCGAACTTTATGTAAAAGAGTCGCGGCTTTCTTTTGCGCTTTTAAGCAAAAAGCTCTTATTCGGTCCGGATGCCACATTGATCATAGGCGCAGGTGTCGATTGTGATTTCAAGCATAACTATTCAACTGAAGAAGCAACCAAGATTTCGCTTTTTACCATTTTTGTCCATCAGATCGAAGCTATTCTTAACAATCTGATCACGCTCAATAAAAATAAGGAACAGTTTGTTCGCATCAAAAATTCAGAGCTTGAGCTTAAGAAACTTTCACTTATCGCTACCTCAACGCACAATGCTGTTATAATAACCGATAAATACGGTAGGATAGAATGGGTAAATAAGACGTTTACGGCATTATCAGGGTATGAACTAAATGAAGTAAAGGGGCGTAAACCAAAAGATTTTTTACAGGTTCAGGACGACCGAACAAAAGAAGCGCGATTAGCACTAGCACATTCTTTGGCTAAATGTGAAAGCGTAGAGGTCGAGATAATCAACATCGATAAATCGGGTCATGAATATTATATCAAACTCCAGATCACACCTGTTTTAGATGACAATGGAAATGTGATCAATTTTATCGCTCTGCAGAAGGATATTACCGAGGAGGTCCGTCAAAGAAAAGAGCTGGAGAAAATGAATTTTCGGCTGAACGAGATCACGAAAGGATCCAAACTTGGTGTTTGGGAGTTTTATCCTTCCAGTTTGGAAGGAAATTGGAATGAAGTCCTTTATGACCTCTATGAAGTAGATCCAAATGTAAAAACAGACCTGCATCAGATTTGGAAAAATTCCCTTCACCCTGAGGATAAGGATCGCATAATTAATGGGATCAGTGATCTTGTTGAAGGCAGAAAACAGAAGTCGATCGAGGAATACAGGGTGATCATTGGGCCTTCCAAAAAGTTGAAGTATGTGCGTACGATCGCTTTTCCGGAGATACATGATGGAGGTGAATTGAAGATCCTTGGTTCAACTACGGATATCACTGAAGCCCAGAGCTTTCAGAATCAGCTCCTGGAGAATAACGCTGAGCTAAAAAAGATAAACAATGAACTCGATCATTTCGTGTACAGTGTCTCTCATGATCTGAGAGCGCCGCTGCTCTCCGTAAAAGGATTACTAACGCTTATTCATCTTGCTGAAGGTGACCAGGAATCCGAACATTTCATGCACTTGATCAACAAGAGTATTGATCGTTTGGATGAGACGGTTTTGGAAATTTTAGAATATTCAAGAAACTCCAGGAAAGAGTTAGAATTGTCCAGTTTTGACCTTAGTCAACTCATCAAGGAAGTATTTGCCAACCTAAAACATCTTTCCGATCGGGAAATAGATCTCCGTATTTTTGATCAAATTCATAAACCGGTTTTTCTGGATAAGAAACGGGTTGAAAAAGTGCTCTTCAATGTCATAGGGAACAGTATTAAATACAGGGACAAGTCAAAATCAAATCCATTCGTGCATGTTCATGCTGATATAGAAAAAGATCATTACATCTTAAAGATCATTGATAATGGTGAAGGGATTTCATTTGAAAACCAGAAAAAAGTGTTTGATATGTTCTATCGAGCGTCCGTTGCTGAATCAGGAACAGGATTAGGGCTATACCTTTGCAAGGAGCTAGTCAGTAAGATGGGTGGGGATATCAATTTAACATCAGAACGGGGAGAAGGAACTATCTTAACCATAACTTTACCGAAAAGTGAGAAGCATGAAGCAGGGTAATAGATACCTTTTAGTTGACGATGATGAAATTATTGGTTTCATGCATCCTGCCATTATTCGGCGCGTTGATCCGGAAGCCTTCATCGAAGTCTTTCGTGATCCTGTTGAGGCAATGGAATACCTCCAGCAGCAAAGAATACAAAATGAACCAGCACCAAATTATATTTTCCTGGACATCAATATGCCTTTTATGAACGGGTTTGAATTTCTTTCACGCCTTTCCACAGAAAATCGGGTATACATAGCGAATACAAAGGTCATTATGCTCTCCTCTTCGATTGACTCCAGAGATATTGAAAAAGCCAAGTCCTATCCTATCATTGCCGATTTCATTTCCAAGCCATTATCGATGGATTATCTTTCTAAATTACTTACAGACTAAGTGAATTGTTTTTCGGATTTGCCTCTCAGTATGAGCTTGGAGCGTTTATATTTGTAAAAAAATCAAGATGTTCAGAACTCATACCAACGGTGAATTGCGCCCCGGACACATAGGAAAAACAGTTACCCTAGCAGGATGGGTGCAGCGCTCACGCGATCTGGGAGGAATGACCTTCATCGATCTGCGTGACCGTTACGGCATCACGCAGCTTGCATTCAATATGGAGGACAATGCCGAGTTGTGTCAGCAAGCAAGAAAACTGGGGCGCGAATTCGTCATTCAGGCAACGGGCGAGGTAATAGAACGTGCAAGCAAGAATAAAAATATCCCGACGGGTGAGATCGAGATCCGCGTTACAGAACTCAATGTACTGAACGCCTCAAAAACGCCTCCTTTTACCATCGAGGATGAAACAGACGGAGGAGATGAACTCCGCATGCAATACCGTTACCTTGATCTTCGCAGAAACCCGGTTCAGCAAAAGTTGATGCTGCGCAATAAGGTGGCTCTGGAAACCAGGATCTACCTGAATTCGCAAAACTTTTTGGATGTAGAAACGCCTGTACTTATAAAATCTACGCCAGAGGGCGCGCGCGATTTCGTTGTTCCTTCACGCATGAATCAGGGACAGTTCTATGCACTTCCACAGTCGCCGCAGACGTTTAAACAGTTACTCATGGTTTCCGGGTTTGACCGGTATTACCAGATCGTTAAGTGTTTCCGCGACGAGGACCTGCGTGCCGACCGTCAGCCGGAATTCACCCAGATCGATTGTGAGATGGCTTTCGTGGAGCAAGAAGATGTGTTGAACACCTTCGAGGGACTCATCAAGCACTTGTTCAGAACAGTTCGCAGTGTAGAGTTCGATTACGAGTTCCCACGAATGAGCTTTGAGGAAGCTATTGACCGCTATGGTTCCGACAAGCCGGATATTCGCTTCGGAATGGAGTTCGTGTACCTCGATGAGGTAGCGAAAGGAAAAGGATTCGCCATTTTTGATTCCGCCGAAACGGTCATTGCGATCAATGCAGAAGACTGTGTGGAATATACCCGCAAGCAGATCGACGAGCTGACCGATTGGGTCAAACGTCCGCAGATCGGGGCAAAAGGATTAGTCTATGTTCGCTGCAATGCAGACGGGACGTTCAAGTCTTCAGTCGATAAGTTCTACTCGAATGAAGACCTTGCTCAGTGGGCCGCTAAGGCGAATGCAAAACCCGGTGATCTGCTCCTTGTACTCAGTGGTGATTTGGATAAGACGCGCAAGCAGATGAACGAATTGCGTTTGCACATGGGGAATGAGCTTGGGCTCAGAAATCCGAATGTGTTCAAACCGCTGTGGGTACTCGATTTCCCGCTGTTGGAATGGGATGAGGAAAGCGGACGTTACCATGCGATGCACCACCCTTTCACTTCGCCAAAACCTGAGGATCTGCACTTGCTGGAAACGGAGCCGGGAAAGGTGCGTGCAAATGCCTACGACCTTGCGATGAATGGCGTTGAGTTGGGTGGAGGTTCGATCCGTATCCACGACAGAGAGCTGCAGTCGCGCATGTTCGATTTGTTGGGCTTGACCAAAGAAGAAGCGCAGGCACAGTTCGGGTTCCTGATGAGCGCATTTGAATACGGTGCACCACCGCACGGGGGGCTTGCCTTCGGTTTGGACCGACTTGTGGCTACCATGGGCGGTTCAGAATCGATCCGCGATTACATCGCCTTCCCGAAGAACAATTCCGGACGCGATACCATGATCGATGCACCATCACCGTTGAACGAAGCGCAGCTGAAGGAGCTGGGAATTGGAGTGGAGTAGCACGTTTTCAGAGAGTTCTTCGCGTAAAATTCTCATTAAATCCCTATCCGTTCCACTCATGCAACTTATCTTTGCAACAGCAAAAACTGATAAAAATGGCAGATATTCACACCTACAATTTTGCCGGTAAACGTGCTTTAATAAGGGTTGATTTCAACGTTCCACTGGACAAAGAAACAATGCTTGTGACCGATGATACGCGAATTCGCGCAGCGGCACCCACGATCCAGCATATTTTGAAGCAAGGCGGAAGTGTGGTGCTGATGTCCCATTTGGGTCGTCCGAAAGAAGGACCTGAGGACAAATATTCA
>JBKCAB010000434.1:0-3788 GCA_046307935.1 Bacteroidota bacterium
AAGCAAGATCCTCCATACCCGATACCTGGAAAGAGGAAACGCTTGCCGATACGGTCATCTGAACCGATACCTATGCGCACTTTATCGACATTTGCACCGACGATCTCACAGAAATTAGCGATCTCATTCATGAAAGTGATCTTTGTTGCCAAGAAAGCATTCGCCGCATACTTGGTCAACTCAGCGGATCGTTCGTCCATGAACAGAATCGGATTACCTTGTCGCACAAATGGTTTGTAAAGACTCTCCATGATCTTGCGAGCTCGGTCATCGCTGGTGCCGATCACGACGCGGTCGGGCTTCATAAAATCATCTACAGCAAAACCTTCGCGTAAGAATTCAGGGTTAGAAACAACGGAAAATTGGGCTCGAGCATTACTGGCAATAGCCTCTTTCACTTTGTCTGCTGTTCCAACAGGCACTGTGCTCTTGTCCACGATGACTTTGTAATCTTCCATCAGTCGCCCCAGTTGATCGGCGACACTCAATATGTAACTCAGGTCTGCAGAACCATCTTCACCGGGAGGGGTGGGTAATGCGAGAAAAATGATCTCCGCCTCTCTGATACCGTCTTCCAGTGAAGTAGTGAATGTGAGCCGATCAGCTGCTATATTCCGTTCGAAGAGCACATCGAGATGAGGCTCGTAAATGGGGATCTCACCGTTACGCATGCGCTCTACCTTGTTCTGATCGATATCGATACAGACCACGTTATTCCCTGTCTCTGCAAAACAAGTCCCTGTTACAAGTCCAACGTATCCTGTTCCTACTACAGCTATTTTTTTCATTTAACAGTTTCTTTATTCTCCACATGCCAGTGCGCTCGTCACAGCAATAAGAAATTAAAATTTTTGGAATCTCCGATGTCTAACAGTGTAACAACTGACTATTATTTATTCATAAACTCCGCAAATGCAGAACAAACATGGTCCAATTGTTCCTGTTCCATTTCCGTGTGGATCGGGAGAGAGATCACGCGTTCCGTTAACCAGTCAGTCAGTGGAAGTTGTGTATTACCACTCCCAAATGATGCAAACATCTTCTGTCGATGAGCGGGTACCGGATAATAGATCATCGATGGAACATCCCTAGTTGCAAGGAAATCATGCAGCGCGTCACGGTCTATTCCATTTAACTGCAGTGTATACTGGTGGAAAACATGATGTGAATATTTATCGCGTACCGGTGTAGTGATGTTCCCGAACTGAGCAAAAAATCTGTCGTAGTGATCAGCCACCTTACGGCGAGCGGTAATATATGCATCAAGATTTCGCAATTTAATGCGAAGAACTGCTGCCTGAATACTATCCAACCTGGAATTACACCCTACAACATCGTGGTAATAGCGTTTGCTTTGACCATGATTTGCGATCATCCTCAGTTTGTTCGCAAGTTCATCGTCATTGGTAAAGATTGCCCCACCATCGCCGAAGCAGCCCAGATTCTTTGAGGGAAAAAAGGATGTGCATCCAATGTGACCAATCGTACCCGTCTTGGACTTCTTTCCGCTTTTGTGAAGATAATCACTGCCGATAGCCTGAGCATTGTCTTCCACAACAAACAGTGCATGCTTTTCCGCGATTTCCATAATAGCGTCCATGTTTGCTGCCTGTCCATACAGATGAACAGGAACTATGGCTTTGGTTCTTGGTGTGATCGCTGATTCGATAGCAGTAGGATCGACGCAAAAACTATCTTTTTCTACCTCAACGAAAACCGGCTTGAGTCCGAGAAGAGCGATCACCTCCGTTGTAGCTATGTATGTAAAAGACGGTGTAATCACCTCATCACCGGGTTTAAGACCAAGCGCCATGAGAGCGATCTGCAGTGCATCCGTTCCATTTGCACAAGGAATTACATGTTTTGCTCCCAAATAATCCTCCAGCTCTTTGGCGAAATCCTGTACTTCCGGACCGTTGATGAATTGCGCTTTTGCGATAACATCAAGTACTGCAGTATCAACCTCCGTTTTGATCTTTTCATACTGGCTCACCAGGTCGACCATCTGGATTTTTTTCATCGGGATTTACCTTTAGTTAACACGACAAAGATAGTATAAACCACAGAATGGACATACTCTAAAAGCGCTTTCGGTATGTATCCGGAAGGACGCGTTTTATTTCAAGAAGACGAAGCATCAAATTACGTCACCACATGATCTTTGGACGCTATTTTTTGAGACCCTCATATACTATTTCGTATAAATTGCTGTTAACTTTACAACATGCGATCAATTGCCATTATTGCGGTATTTTTTTGTTTTGCCGGATTTTCTCAGCGCAACGTCAAGGATTCCATCATTGGTACGCCTTGGGTGGGCGTGCACTACGGTGCGAACTGGACTGCGGGAGACCTTGACGAACGCTATAGTTTCTTCAATCACATTGGGATCATGGCGGGTTATAAAACGAATCGCAACTGGTATTTCGGACTCGATGGAAATTTTCTTTTCGGCAATCAACTGAATGCAGATGATCCATCCGATGAATTCTATGGCATATTCGATCATCTGACGGATTCACAGGGAAATATTACAGATGAAAACGGCGATGTTGGCATGATCTATTTGTACGCCAGAGGGATCAATGTAAATCTTTCAGCAGGGAAGGTCATCCCTGTATTGTCCCCAAACCGTAACTCGGGGATCTTTGTGCATGCAGGTGCCGGATACCTGCTACACCGACTTCGGGTGGAAACGCAAGAACAGGTAATTCCACAGCTTGAACTGGATTACCGTAAAGGTTACGATCGACTCACGATTGGTCCAAATTTTCATCAATTCGTAGGTTATGCCTTCATGGCGAATGGCGGATTCTTCAACTTTTACGGTGGTTTCTATGCCCAGCAGGGATTTACCCGGAATCAACGAACGATCTTCTTTGACCGTCCGGATGAACCTGTTTCAAAAGCAACGCGTTTGGATATTCAATACGGATTTAGATTAGGCTGGTTCATTCCTTTCTACAAGCGTCAACCGAAAGAATTCTATTACGACTGATGCCATTGCTTTATTCTCTTGGGGTCTATCTTTACACTTTGGGGGTTCTGCTTGCTGCGCCTTTCAATCAAAAAGCGTCTTCCTGGGTTCGGGGACGAAGAAAATGGAAACGTCTCATCCCCATTTCCAACAAAAAGATAGTTTGGTTCCATTGTGCTTCGCTAGGCGAATTCGATCAAGGGCTACCACTAATGAACAAACTCAAATCTGAAGACCCATCGATCTTTCTGCTCGTCACATTCTTCTCTCCATCAGGAATGGAACACTATCACAAGCGGATGCACCCTGTGGATCATGCCATGTATCTCCCCATCGATACCAAAGGGAATGCGCGCTATTTTATTTCCAGGTTGAAACCTTCAGCGCTGTTCATCGTGAAATATGAGTTCTGGTGTAACCTCCTCATAACGGCTGATAAAATGAGGGTTCCGGTATTTTCTGTGTGTACTCAGCTTCGCCAGGATCAGCGTTTTTTTAAATGGTACGGCACCTACTTCCGCAAGGCACTTAGGTCGGTCAACTATTTTTTCGTTCAGCAGGAAGAAACGGCACAACTGCTGCGTTCGATCGGAATCACCCGCTGCAGAGTCACGGGCGACACGCGCTTCGACCGGGTGATCGAGAACCGCGAACAGGTACAATCTAACCCAAAACTTGAAAATTTCCTCACCGGAAAGAAAGCCATTATTTTCGGCAGCTCGTGGACGGAAGATGAAGCGATTGCGCTGCCTTTTATCCTAAAGCATCCGGAAGAACGATTCATCATTGCTCCGCATGACATCAGCGAGGC
>JBKCAB010000435.1:0-4005 GCA_046307935.1 Bacteroidota bacterium
TTACAAGATCATCGGATTCATGGACGATGATCTAAAAATAGCCAAAACACGGCTGGAAGGTTTTCAGGTTTACCACACTGACCTGTTTTCTGAACTGGTCAAGGAAGAAGGAGTTACGTTGGTCATACTTGCTATTCAGGATCCGAATGAGGAAAATCGAAGGAATATCGTAGAGCAATGCCTTCAGCTCAATGTGAAGATCCGAAAGGTTCCTAGCCCGAAAAGTTGGATCAACGGTGAGTTCTCTTCAAGACAGATCGCAAAGATTCGGATTGAAGACCTGCTTGGACGAAAGCCGATCAGTTTGGATGTTGATCGGATCCAGGAAGAGCTGAATAATAGGATTGTTTTAGTGACCGGAGCTGCGGGTTCTATTGGCAGCGGGCTCGTTCGTCAGATCGCTACCTATAAACCTTCAAAACTGGTCCTGCTCGATCAGGCGGAATCGGCACTTTATGATCTCCAGTACGAGTTGAGAACAGAGTTTCCGGAGCTTGATTTTGAGGTGGTGATCGGAGATATCAGGAGCTATGATCGCATGTGCCGTTTGTTTGAAGCTTTTCGTCCGGAATATGTTTTCCACGCAGCAGCATACAAGCATGTTCCGCTGATGGAAGACAATCCTTCAGAGGCGGTCCTGACCAATGTGAAGGGAACGAAAAACCTGGTTGACCTCGCCGTTCTTTTTAAGGTACGGAAATTCGTGATGATCTCCACAGACAAAGCGGTCAACCCGACAAATGTGATGGGCGCTTCAAAGAGAATTGCTGAGATCTACGCTCAAATGTCCAATGGCAGGGGCGAAACCAGATTTGTCACGACGCGCTTTGGTAATGTTTTGGGCTCCAATGGGTCTGTTATACCATTGTTTCAGCGGCAGATCGATCAGGGAGGACCTGTTACAGTCACAGATCCGCAGGTGACGCGTTATTTTATGACTATTCCGGAGGCATGTCAGCTCGTTCTCGAAGCCGGTATGATGGGTGAAGGTGGAGAGATCTTTGTATTTGACATGGGCGAATCGGTCAGGATCATGGATCTGGCTAAAAAGATGATCAAGCTCAATGGTTTGGAACCTGGAAAGGATATTGAGATCAGAATCACAGGACTGAGACCGGGAGAGAAACTTTATGAAGAGCTGTTGGCTCAGGAAGAGGATACCATTGCGACGCATCATCCACAGATCCTCAAGGCAAAGGTAAGAAAGGAGGAGGAAGGACAAATTGCCAGAATAGAAGAGCTCATTGGTCTTTTCAGTTCGCAAAACAACGTTGGCATAGTGAAAAAAATGAAGGAGATTGTTCCCGAGTTCAAAAGCAACAATTCTATTTACGAAAAATTGGATAAATGACCGTTAGTCCCGCTAAGATCCAAGTGCGCTTCACGGATCTGGACGTGCTTGGGCATGTCAATAACAATGTTTATCTGAGCTATTTTGAAATGGCCAGGGTGCATTATTTCAAGGAGCTGCTCGGAGAGAACTGGAATTGGAGGAAGCATACCGTTGTGCTTGCAAAGAACGAAGTGGAATACATACGGCCAGTTCTCTTGGAACATCAGCCCGAGGTGATCATGCAAACGGATTCTATTGGTAACAAGAGTTTCTGCCTGCGTTATGAGCTGCGTGTGAATGGAATTGTTTTTGCAAGGGGAAGTTCGGTGCTTGTCTCTTTTGACGGTGAAACGAACCAATCCGTCCAAATTCATGAAAGGATGCGAGAGGCATTGGAAAAACTTAAAAATTAGGAGTAATATGGGAAAACTCGTTGTTCTATCTGTGCTAATGTTGACCGGTTTTTACGCGTTAAGTCAGGTGACAGTGCCAAAGGCAGCTGATAAGAAATGCTATGAGAAGACGGATGTCCGAAAGGGTCAGCGTTTTGCTGAATGGGAGTGCGGAAAATTGGCCGGAGTAGTTGATTGTAATGACAAATTGACATACGATGAAGATTCCAAGCTGATCCTCTCCGGAAACATGGGACGTCCTTTCTCAGGAACTTGTGAGACTTGTCACATGAACGGAATTCTGGAACGAAGGATCACATTTGTCAATGGAAAGGAACATGGAACAGACTCCACTTATTACAACTCCGGATGTCTCCAGGTAATTCGGAATCATTTCCAAGGCCAAGAAAACGGACAGTGGGTATTCTACTTCGATAGCACGCAGGCAATAGCATGGGAAATGAATTATTCCTACGGTCAGAAGCACGGTAAGCACATTTGGCTCACAAGAGATGGAGACACCTCGCGTATGGAGTTTTACAACAATGGCCTTCTGCACGGGCCAAAGAAACTTTACTATTCAAAATCACGGATAGAAAAAGAGGTGAACTATGTCAATGGATTGATGGATGGATCTTTTAAGCACTACAGTATAGAAGGCTTGCTGCTTGATGAGATCAACTACAAACAAGGGAAAAAGAACGGTGAGAGTAAATATTACTATGATGACGGAAAGCTGCTTCGGACCGAGAAATGGAATATGGATGTAAAGGATGGTGAATTTAAAACTTTCTATTACCAAGGGCATTTACAGACATTGGAAAACTATAAAAAAGGTGTTCAGGAAGGCTGGTGGGAAGAAAGGTGGCCCGATGATAAAGTGAAACGCAAAGTGCTGTATAAAAAAGGCGTTGTCATTGAGGAATACAGGTACGACGAGCAGGGTACGGAAGTCTATTCCTTCGGCGAAGGCGCCAGTAAGGATGGAGATAAAGAAGTCGGGCCTGAGGTCAACAAAAAGAAAAAGAAGAAAGAACAGAAAAGTGAGGGAATGATCGAAATGGATTAGCACCTTCGATCCTCATTTTCAGCGATTGGTTCAGTTGGAATGCAATAAGAGGCGAACGAGATCCGTGTTGGTCACAATGCCCGTGAGCTTACCCTGATCAGTGATCACTACCGAGCTGAATTCTCCTTTTGAAAGAAGTTCAACAGCATCCTTCACTGATGCCGTTTTTTCCAGGGTCACAGGATGCGAAGACATGATATCGCTTACCTTTATCGTCTGATACACTTTTTCATTGTCGTCCAAGGTCGCGTATGATATCGCACGCATAAAATCGATCAGACTTACCATGCCAACAACGTGGTCATCTTTCACTACGGGTATGTGATGATGAAAAGCGCTCTTTTCGTAGATGTGTTTGAGATCGACCAAAAGTTGATCCGGACTGACAGATTCGATCTGACTGGTCATGATGCTCGTTACGTTTTTTTGCAAGTCCATTTTAGGGCATTTGACGCGATCAGATTAGCTGATCAAGGTCATTTTTTCATTACGGCAAATATATTAATTTTACCCAACTAACTCAAACGAATGAAAGCGAAAACGTTTCTTGAACTGGTAACCCTCTCTGCCAATATCTACGCTATTTCGAAAGATACGCACTTGCTGGATAAATTGAAGGATCTGTCAGAAGACGGTGTGGATAAGATCAACGAGTTCATGAAAGAGAAGGTACTGGATGAAGATGGTAACGAGGTGGAATTCACAGAACGCCTCCTGATGAAAGCTCGTGAGGCCCGCGAGGAGCTGGATCGAAAAATTGGAGCTGCTGTCGCCGTTATGTATGAGAAAATGAACATCGCTCACACAGACCGGATCAAAGAACTTGAAGATAGAATTGATCAACTCAACAAGGATCTTGCCCTCGCTGAAGCACGCATCAATCATTTGGAAAGCAAGGGTTAAGAGAGTATGGGCCTGTTCAGTAACATAAAAAAACGGTACCGCTCATTCGTTCGCTACAATCAGATCCTTCGTGTTTTTGTCCGTTATGGTTTCGAAGATATCGTTTCCTACATGGTCGAAACGAAACGATTTTCACTGATCAGGAAACTCATTCCGCAAACGACCCGAAAACATGCTGTTCAGTACAGCAAGTGGGAAAAGATGCGTCTGGTTTGTGAGGAACTTGGACCGACCTTTGTGAAATTTGGACAGATCCTTTCGAATCGTCCGGATGTATTGCCTGCTGAGTTGATCGAGCAATTGGAAAA
>JBKCAB010000436.1:0-552 GCA_046307935.1 Bacteroidota bacterium
GTACAGGAGCCATCATCGGAGTAGCTGCGGGAACAGCAACGATCACGTACACAGTTGCCGGAACCGGAGGTTGTTCGAATGCCACAGCTACAAGAACAGTTACCGTAACAGCTGCTCCGAACGCGGGAACTTTGAGCGGCACACAAAATATCTGTGTTGCTGGAACAACAACTTTTACAACGAACGGAAACTCAGGTGGAACATGGACAAGTAGTGATGCCGCAGTGGCTACCGTCAACTCGAGTACAGGAGCCATTACCGGAGTAGCTGCGGGAACAGCAACGATCACGTACACAGTTGCCGGAACCGGAGGTTGTTCGAATTCGACATCGACTTTATCCCTAATAGTTAATCCCAACTTACCCGCCTCCGTATCCATCTCAGCGAGTGCTACAACCATCTGTGCAGGGGAGACGGTGACCTTTACCGCAACTCCAACAAATGGAGGTACGATGCCAAGTTATCAGTGGCAGGTGAATGGATCCAATGTGGGCACAAATTCGCCTACTTTTGCTTCATCAACTTTGAATAATGGTGATGCGGTCACTTGTG
>JBKCAB010000437.1:0-616 GCA_046307935.1 Bacteroidota bacterium
GTCAGCCAGAAATGAGATCTTCACCAGCGCTGCCTTTCAAGACATAAATGGAGACGGCACGGATGATGTCTTTATTGGAGGACGTCAGGCACAATTGTACGCTATCAACGGGGCGAATGGTCAGCTGATTTGGGAATACTATCCCTACACAACTGATCCATCGATCGACGGTCTTTACAACTTTTACACCTCGCAATTTATTCCGGACCAAGACGGTGATTTACTGCCTGATCTTTTAGTCGCTAACGGAGGAGACCATAGTCTTCCAGACTGGGAAACTGATCGACCTCCGGGTCACATCATGGTGATTAGCTCGGCAACGGGAGCTTTACTGGCCATGGCGGTGGTACCCGACAACGCTGAAACGTATTGCTCACCGGTAGTTGTTGACTTACAGGGAGATGGGAATCTTTGGGTTCTTTTCGGAACGGGTGGTGAAACTTTGGGTGGATCATTTTGGGCTGCTCCATTATCTAGTGTCCTCAATGAAGATATTTCGGGTTCAGTGGCGCTCGCAACACATCCAACACGCGGATTCATTGCTCCTCCTTCTCTGCACAAAAAGTCCGGATCAAATGCACACGATGTGATCGTGCAGGCTTTTGGCGGACAGATC
>JBKCAB010000438.1:0-1099 GCA_046307935.1 Bacteroidota bacterium
CTGAAAGACCCATCCTTTCTTGACCAACTTTCCGCCTTCAATGCTGATCTTTTTGTAGTGGTTGCCTTCCGCATGCTTCCTGAGGCCGTTTGGTCTATGCCACCTAAAGGAACGATAAACCTGCACGCTTCCCTCCTTCCACAATACCGCGGCGCTGCACCCATCAATCGTGCGATCATGAATGGAGAAATTGAAACGGGTGTTACTACCTTTTTTATCGAAAGAGAGATCGACACCGGAAAGATCATTGAACAACGCCGGATACCGATCGGTAGAAACGAAACCGCCGGAGAACTTCACGATCGATTGATGCGTCTGGGTGCCGAAACGACAATCTCCACCGTTAGAAAGATCTTTAGTGACTCAGCGGAGGCTATCGATCAATCAGATCTTGTGCATGGAATGCTCAGCAATGCTCCTAAGATCTTCAGGAAAGACTGCCGCATCAACTGGAAAGATTCTGTGGCAGAGGTGCATAACCTAATACGCGGACTATGTCCTTATCCTGCTGCTTGGACAGAACTCACTTATTCACCTACGGGAGAGAAGAAAAACTTCAAATTGTTCATTGCAAGTGTCACCGACCACAAAGTTGACCAAGCGCACATTTTGATCGAAAGTAAAGAAGGGATACTCTTCCCTTGCAAAGACCATTACCTACTTGTGAGAGAATTCCAACCAGAAGGAAAGCGAAGAATGAATTTCAAGGAGTTTCTAGCAGGAAATAAGCTCTGTGACTGGACAATGAACACCTAATTAATTCGACGATGAATTTGCTGAGTTTGTCGAAAACCATAGAAAACACGGGCATTTTAGCTCTCTTTATCAACAAATAGGTTCAGTTTTCAACATTTTACTGGTTTTTCGTGCTGAAACGCTTGTGTGGCGGGGATATTCAGATATATTTGCTCCGGTAATTAATTTCAAACAAACAAAAAACCAGAACTATGAACAAAGCAGAATTAATCGATGCGATTGCAGCGGATGCTGGGTTGTCAAAGGCTGATGCAAAGAAAGCTCTTGACGGATTTGTTAACGCTGCAGCTGCGGCATTGAAGAAGGGTGACAGAATTTCACTCGTTGGTTTCGGATCTTTCTC
>JBKCAB010000439.1:0-9355 GCA_046307935.1 Bacteroidota bacterium
TCCTTTCCTCGTGATTGTTCTTACAGCGCATTACGTGGATGAAAAACGAAGAGCTAAAAAGGATTCAAATCAATCAGCTGAGTTGATCGATCAAACGGATTGAGAGGCAATTTCATTTGTTTTCGAACGAAAGTACTGTCAGGTAGTCCAAAATAGCTACTTTTTCTTAGGCTTTGATCCAACATGAATTGTTTAATGTTCCATTTTTTACAAGCACTGAGCCGGTCTTGTATTCTTGATTGATTCCGTGTATTTCATTTTTACTCCTTAACTTTGGTTCATGTCTGAAAACTATAAGATCATTGATGCGAATGATAAAAGGATCATTCCTGATTTCAGGGAATTGTACCGCTATCGCGATCTGTTTCTGACCCTTACTTGGAGAGATTTCCGCGTTCGGTATGCACAAACCACCATCGGACTTTTATGGGCATTGATTCAGCCAGTGGTAACGCTTGCCATACTGTCACTTGTCTTTGGGCGGTTTGTTGGTGTGAAGACCGAAGTGCCTCATGTTCTCTTCACTATGACGGGAATGGCGATTTGGACCTATTTCTCCTTTGTTATGTCCAATGCAGGTGCATCGATCATCTCGAATCAAGCCATGGTTAAAAAGATCTATTTTCCCCGCCTTATAATTCCGCTTTCCAAGGCAGCCGTCGGGCTTATTGATCTTGGAATATCATTGATCATTATGATCGTGCTCATGGTGTGGTATGGCATTCCTCCAACCGGCAATGTCTGGCTAGCTCCATTTTTTCTTCTCATGGGTATGCTTGCTGCTTTAGCAGTCGGAATTTGGTTGAGCGCACTTACGGTTCGTTACCGCGACTTTCAGCATATCGTCCCTTTCATGGTTCAGATTGGATTGTACATTACTCCTATTGCATATCCTGCTGATTTCGCTATGAAACAGCTACCGAGTTGGGCAGCAACTTTGTACTATTTGAATCCCATGGCTGGTGTTATTCAGGGGTTTAGATGGTCGATATTCGGTGGGGAAGCTCCCGGTAACCTTATGTATATTTCTTTTTTGATGGTACTATTCATTTTGATCTTAGGGCTCCTCTACTTTAGAAAGGTAGAGGATGAAATGGCCGATTTTGTTTAAATCATACCTTAGTGGCAGTAAATGGATCCTGTCATGCAGAACTTTCATGTAACTTTTTTCTTTTCCATTTCAATATTCCTTTGCATCATTTGAGATTGATATCTACTCGAGGTACTGGTCGAAAAATACCATTTCCAGCCGTTCATACGCAGATCTACTTAACCTGATGATCAGGAAATCCCTGATTTCATCGCTGTGCTCGCTGATATCTTATCTACTTGAAAAGGAAATGTACTCTCTTTTTCTAAAAACCAAGAGACATGAATACCTTTTTCAACACAATCCTCTGCATTCTGATCACAGGAGTGACCTTTGCAGCAAATAGTTTAAAAGTTGAATCAACTTCAACGGAACCGAGTTGCCGAAACACCAGCAATGGAAGAATTTCATTGCATATCAGCGGTGGTAAAGCGCCTTACACCGTTACATGGTCTGATGGTAAAACGGGTTCAGAACGTTCTGATCTCGCAGCAGGTAATTACACTTGGAATGTTTTAGACAGCAAAGGGAATCAAACAATTGGATCAGTCCGGCTTCATGGTGCCAGTCCGATTTCGGTCACTTTTGGATCTGCTGTTCTGACAAGTGTTAATGGAACTTTGGCGGCAGCTGATTTCCAGGTCAGCGGGGGAACACCGATGGGAGATCCCGGATACATTGTTAAACTTAACGGGCAGCTTGTTCATGAAAATATTTCTCCAATTGAACCGACTAAAATGACGATGGAACTGACAGATGCCGCAGGGTGTTCACTGCATTTTCCGGTGCTGGTGGTCATCGAGTATAAACAAGATCATGATGTCAGTTCAATTGACCCAACATTGAAATTCAATGGTCTGCCAGTCGTCAATGTGCAGATCCCAAAGCTAAAATTGCGTGAATCAGGTGAGACTGCGGTATTCGGAGTTTCTCATTAGAAAGACTCATCACAGAACACATTTACTTTTCACCATTTCGTGCACGGCTGTCTCAAAAGGCAGCCTTTTTTGTCGTCAAAACAACTTTTTTGGTTTGGAACACTACCCAAAGAATAATTTTAGAGGAGTTCAAAAAAGGCTATGTAATTTTCTTGACCGAGCAATGCGTTAGTGGCTGTAGCAGAATTCACCTTGAAGTACACGCTCGATACACGAGCGGATCTCAGTGATCGGAGAGCTTTTGCAGATGTAAGCCCTTGCTCCCGCATCTTTTGCCATTGACACATACCTTTCACCGGTATTGAGTGAAATAACACAGATCTTCAGTTCAGATTGTTCAGTAAGCTTCTTTGTTAGATCCAGACCATTCAAGCCATTGTCCAGGTTTATATCCATGAGTACAATTTCAGGGTGCATCTGCAGGATCTTTTCGGTAGGGTCAAATGATCCGTCCATGATCTCTACTTCGTCGAGGCCAAGTTGTTTCAAAAGGTTCACCCAAATTTCAGCAATCGGCCTGAAATTTTCTACTACTACCGCTTTACTCATCGCAATAAACTGTATCAAAATAACAACTTAGAATTCACATTACAAAGTATTTTTCTTTACTTTGAGCAACGGAACGCGAAACAAGTTAATTATGAGCACAGAAAAAATACGAGTTTTTATCGTTGAAGACCATCAACTCATATCTGAGGCTTGGAAACATTTACTCAGAGAGGAACAAGACATGGAAGTGATCGGGACTGCCGATAATGCTGATGATGCTGTGCGTTTCGCGGTCAACCTGAGGCCGGATGTCATCCTCATGGACATTAACCTGAAGTCCGGTAATGGAATACAAGCTGCCACGGAGATATGTAACACACTGCCCAAAACACGAATTATCGGACTTTCGCTACATGATGATATCGCGTTCGTTAAGAAATTCTTGTCAGTAGGAGCCAAAGGTTATTTAACTAAGAATACAAACAAGGCTGAACTAACAGGTGCCATTCGAAAGGTAATGGATAATGAATTGTACATTGCCAACGAGTTGAAAGATCGCTATTTTTCATCACTTCTTATGTCAAATGATTCCGACCGTAAGAAAGAATTAACGATGAAAGAAATCGATATTGTCAAGTTAATCGCAACGGGGCTTACATCTAAGGAGATTGGGGATAAGTTATTTATCTCTCAGCGAACTGTGGAAACGCATAGGCACAATATTCTTAAAAAACTCGATCTGCCTAATGCAGCGCAGCTCACGAACTGGGCGAAAGAGAAGGGCTACATCTGATAGTGTACTTGCCATTATAGATAGCTTTCCCGAAGTTGCTGATTCTGTTTCTCTTTTGAATGCATCATCTCCATACGAACCGTTCTGTACGTTTTTCTCCTTCCTCGATCTGAACGACTGTGTAAAGTCCGGGCATAAACTCTCCTGCAGGTAAGATAACGCTGTCCTGTGTTGAATCAATTGACATCGTTTTGATCTCCCGTCCTGTAGGGTCCAGTATTACGATGTGTCCAGTTTTTTCCTTGAGAAGGCTGTAATGTATGGTAACTAGGCCGTTTGTTTGATCAGCAAACACGAAAAATGAGATTTTCTGTGGATTACACACTGAAGAAACCGGATCGTAGGTCTTCACTTTTCCGTCAAAATCCAACTGTTTGAGTCGATAATAAGTAATGCCATCTTGCCTTTCTGCAACCGCAAATTGATATTCGGTCAACGCTGTTGTATTTCCCATTCCCTGAACTGTTCCGATCTGAATCCAATCCGCGTAACCATCGTTCATTTCGATGGTGTATCCCGCGCAATTCTTTTCAGATGCTGTTTGCCAATGAACTATGGGCCCCTCATTTTCGCAAAGCACTTCAAAGAGTACGAGTTCAACAGGTAAAGGTGGGTTGTCTGTTATCGAGATTGTAGATAGTGTTTTCAGGATGGATGCGTTGACTGGATCTGAAAGCGTTAGGTAAAAATTCTCGGTAGGTTCAGTAATGTTGTCGGCTAATATGTTGATTACAATTGTTTTACTGGTTTCATTTGGAGCAAAGGTAAGACTCCCTGAGATCGTCTGGTAGTCCGCTCCTGATGTGGCCGTACCGTTCGATGAAGTGTAATTGACCCTTACCTCTGAACTGGTTGCTGCGGATAAAGTTACTGTCATGTTAAGTGTGCCTGCGCTTTCGTTCACGGTGTAATCTGTGATTGTAACATCGGGAAGCAAAACAAGGTACGTGTTGAGTGCATCGAGTGATCCTGCGGCGTTACCGGAAACATTCCCGCCATTGATGGTCACGGAGTATCCGTTGAAGATCATGCCGATATATTTGGTGCTGTTGATGGTATATGTTCCCGAATTGGTGGTAAGTGTTGAACTACTGGTACTGGCTGGCGCGAATACAACAGATGTAGAGTTTCCTCCAGATGAGGTTCTCCACTTTATGAAACCTTGAATGGTATGTTCCACGCCCGTAAAATCCGTGATCTGGACAAATCCGGGAACATCGTTTCCCTGCGCTACAAAAACTGTTCCTGATGTTTCCTGTGCAAACTGAAAGTTAGTCCAACCGAGCGAACTCATGTAAACGGCATTGCCACATGTGTTGTTCCCAGTATTGTTTCCGACAAATCCGGTAGAGAATGGGACTGCTACTGTATTTTGAGCAGTAGTCATTTTTACGCTTACAAAAGTAAAGACTAACAGTGTGCAAGCCAACTTGAATTTTTTAATTGTTTTCACAAGAATTGGTTTTCTATGATTCTTGGAACAAAGGAAATCTTCTCATCGCTGGCGACAGCAGATTTCCAATCAGTACAGAACTGTTTTAAGCATTTTCTGTTCACTTTTCCTACGTAATTGCGCGTACAAATGGGGCGAATTAGGTCATGCAGTCTATTGGAATAACCTGGAGAGGACTCGAAGAGATCAATCCGATTGTTCAATATTGACTCAAAATCAAATGGAAAATAATGTGCCGAAAAAACACAAAAGGTGAGATCTCCAGATTTTTGAGGTTAAAATAAGGTCGGTTAGGATAGACCTTTTGAAAATTAAGGAGTACTTAATGAAACAGGTAAAATTTTACCATTCATCCACTGATGGCCATTTAATGCGAAATCATGAATGAACTCAGCCATTTTTGCTGCTGAAATGGGCGCTTTATATCCCGGAAATGCGGCTTCCAGCATCTCAGTCTGTGCCGCTCCAAGACAGAGACAGTTCATTTTGATCTTCGTGTTTTTGTATTCCTCAGCAAAGAGTTCCGTAAAACTACAGACAGCTGCTTTTGACGTTGAATATGCCGATAGTCCGGCGAATTTGACACTTCCCTGGAATCCTCCCATCGAGCTGATGTTAACGACGTGACCGCCGGATTCCAGCATTTTCGGTAAGACCGCCTGGACGGTTTCCATGACACCGATCACATTTATCTGATAAGAAGTCGCAAGCTGATCATGCGTCAGTTCAGTGAATGGTTCATTGACCAGAAAACCCGCATTGTTGATCAGGATATCGATCTGCGACAGGGATGAAAAGAGCTTCTCTGCCTGAGATCGAACATCGTTGGATAGATCGAACTTGAGTGATTTGACGTTACTCAATCCTGAAAACGCCCTCGTCATGGTTTCTGTATCACGGGACAAGGCATAAACGGTATATTGCTCCTCCGATGCAAATTGGAAAACGAGCTCCTTTCCGATGCCTTTGCTGGCACCAACTACAACGATGTTCCTTTTAATCATCATAAGAAACGGTCAATTCTTCAGTTGCAGGGTGTGCCTGACAAGTCAGGATATAACCCTTTTTAACTTCTTCATCTGTAAGTGAATAGTTGTTTGTCATGACAGCATTTCCAATCAGGACTTTTGCTCGACAAGAGCTGCATACACCACCTTTGCAGGAATAGGGAGCATCAAGTCCGGCCGCTTCAACGGCTTCAAGTATAGTCTTTCCTTTGGCAGAAAGATCGAGTTGTGTCACGTCACCATCCAATATTACCTTGACATGGCTAATCCCTGAGAAAGTGTTCGGACTTTCTTTTTCCTGTTTCATAAGAACAGGTGGAGTAAAGAGTTCGAAGTGGATCTTTTTTTCCGGAACGCCAAAAAAATTCAACACATCGACCGTGGCAATGATCATTTCTTCCGGTCCACAGAGGAAATAGGCATCGGCCCGAAGTAAGCTGAGATCGGACTTAAGCAGTTGTGTGAAAGTGTCTTTATCGATTCTTCCCTTTTCAAATCCTTCGGCGTCTTCAGCTGAAAGAAAATGGGTAGTGAAAGTATTTTTAAGTCCATCAAGAACTGATTTGAAAATAATGGAAGTGCGTGTTCGGTTACCGTAGAACAAGCGCATATTTCCACCGTGCGTTTCGATCGCTTTAGCCATCGCCATGATGGGGGTTATTCCGCTACCTGCCGCCACGGCAACAATGTTCTTGGCATCGGAAGGAAGCACAAAAGATCCTTTCGGTTCAGAAACGGTTAGCTGCATCCCGGCCTTAAGTTCCTCGTTGAACCATTTCGACACGAGTCCGTTTTCTACTGATTTTACAGCAAATGATAGCGGTTCGTTCGTCTCACTACAGATCGAGTAGGACCTTCTTTCTTCTTTGCCTCCGATAGGAATGATGACTTCCAGATGCTGTCCGGGTTGGTAAACGAATGCTTTACGAAGTTCTTCGGGAACATCAAAAGTCACCTGTACAGTTTCAGATGTTAATTTGTGGAGCGATGAGACACTCAGGTCATGAAAACCTTTGTGCTTATGCTCCTTGTCTTTTTTAAATAATCCAAATAATCCCATAATCAATCATCAAAAGATACAATAACGTGTTCACTGGTCGGGTGTGATTGGCAGGTTAGCACATAGCCTGCATCCACTTCATCTTTCTCAAGCGCATAGTTTACATCCATACGCACTGATCCTTCCAGTATTCTGGCTTTACAAGTACAACAAACTCCGCCTTTGCATGCGTATGGCAGATCCGCTCCTGCTTTTTGGGCGGCATCGAGGATCGTATCACCTTTCGAGCTAAGGGAGATCTCCAAGGCATCATCGTCAATGATAATGGTAACGCGCGAAGATATTTCCTTATCGTCGTTTGTTGAAATGTTTGTTTGCGTTTTCGGTTTTATTCCGCCAGGAGCGGTGAACAATTCGAAATGCACCAGTTCCTCGCTTAGCCCATTCTCGAGCATGGCATCCTTTACGCCGAGGATCATGGACTCAGGGCCACAAATGTAGACAGCATCCGGTTTTGTTCCTTTTAAAAAAGCCTTGAACAGTTCATTTCCTTTTGCCTTGTCGATCCGGCCTTTCTGGATGGCATTGCCAAGATTTTCGCGCGAAAGAATGTGCACTACACGCAACCTGTCCATGTATTTGTTCTTGAGTCCTTCTAGTTCCTCCCGAAATATAATGCTGTTAAATCCTTTGTTTCCGTAAAATAGCGTTACATCGCTGTCCGGTTCTTCGTGTAGGACCGTTTTTGCGATGGATAGTACTGGTGTTATACCGCTCCCTGCCGCGAACAACACGATCGAACGCGACTTTGAAGCATCGGGTAGAAATCTGAAATTTCCAGTTGGGGTCATCACATCAATAGCCTGACCGATCTTTAGCTCCTTATTCGCGTATCCTGAGAACTTTCCATTTTCAACTTGTTTAACGGCAACCCTCCATTCAAGCTCATAAGGAGCGGAACAAAGCGAGTAAGATCGTCTGACATCTTCGCCATGGATGTTCGCTTTTAGAGTCAGGTACTGGCCTGAGCTGAAGTGGTAATCATTTTTCAGCTCTGCTGGAACATCGAAAGAAATTGAGACTGTGTCATCGGTTTCTTTTCGAATATCCCTGATCGTGAGCGTATGGAATTTCGGGGTCATTAGTGTTGGATTGAGGTGCAAAATTAGCGAATTGAACGAAAAGAACCTGTTTAAATTTCATCCGTAAATTGACTGTTTTGTAAACACTAATTGCCCAGAATTGTTGATTACCGTGAAAAGATAGATTTTTTTAAATTTGTACTGAAGTCCGGAAATATGAAAGAGGTCAATATTACAGAGTTGGAGCGCAGGTTCCAGGAGAAGATCGATAATGAGATCAGGATCGAACCCAAAGACTGGATGCCTGACGATTACCGTCAGACACTAATCCGTCAGATATCACAGCATGCTCATTCTGAGGTGGTTGGGATGCTTCCTGAGGGAAATTGGATCACCCGTGCGCCAAACCTGAGAAGGAAGGCTGTCTTGCTTGCTAAAGTGCAGGATGAAGCCGGGCACGGACTTTATCTCTACAGCGCCGCAGAAACCTTAGGTGCTGATCGTGAGGAAACGATCGATGATCTCCATTCCGGTAAAGCAAAGTATTCTTCGATCTTCAATTACCCGACACTTTCTTGGGCCGACATGGGAGCCATTGGGTGGTTGGTGGACGGTGCTGCAATTATGAATCAGGTTCCACTATGCCGGTGTTCTTATGGTCCATACGCCAGAGCGATGGTTCGTGTGTGCAAGGAAGAATCTTTCCACCAGCGTCAGGGATTTGAGATTATGGCGAAATTGGCCGCAGGAACACCCGAACAAAAAGCCATGGCGCAAGATGCGCTCAACCGCTTCTGGTGGCCGGCCTTGATGATGTTTGGGCCGAATGATGCAGAGTCCAAGCATACCTTGCAGTCTATGAAATGGAAGATCAAGCGGCATACGAACGATGAATTGCGGCAGCAGTTCGTTGATGTGACCGTTCCTCAGGCGGAAATGATCGGGTTGACTGTCCCTGATCCCGAATTGAAGTGGAATGAGGAAAGCGGCCACTATGATTTTGGTCCGATAAATTGGGATGAATTCTGGCAGGTGGTGAATGGAAACGGTCCATGCAACAAAGATCGCGTAGATACACGCAGGAAAGCGAAGGAAGAAGGTATGTGGGTACGGGAAGCTGCTCTTGCTCATGCTGAAAAGCGCAAAGCGAAAAAGCAAGCGAGTTAATGTTTGCATTCGGAATTCTGGGCATTTCGTACTGAAAACGAAGATTTAATTTTAGAAATTATGTCAAACAAGGAATGGCCGCTGTGGGAGGTCTTTATACGCAGCAAACAGGGACTGAGTCACAAGCATGTTGGGTCTTTGAGGGCTGCGGATGCTGAAATGGCCGTGGAAAATGCTCGTGATGTTTACACACGTAGATCGGAGGGCATCAGTATCTGGGTTGTGGAATCGAAGAACATTCATGCTTCTGATCCGTCGGAAGCTGATGCGCTGTTCGAGCCTGCGGACTCCAAAGTATATCGCCATCCAACGTTTTACGATGTTCCGGATGGAATT
>JBKCAB010000440.1:0-2620 GCA_046307935.1 Bacteroidota bacterium
TCCTGAGAAACCTTTTAGTAGGCCTGAAGGCTTATTACCACGCCGTAATTTTTATACGGGAACACCGGTTGTACTGGTTCCTGCCCGTTCCGGCAGTATTGATGCTGGGTATATACAAATTGGGAGATGCAATACGGATCCATCAAATACAGATCAGGGATGAAAGCATGAATGACATCGTCTGGACAATGATCCGCCTGCTCATCGAGATCATTGCAGGACTTACCCTGATGAAATTTTCCAAGTACCTGGTGGTTATTCTCTTGTCTCCGCTGCTTTCATTCTTGAGTATGCGATGTGAAAAGATCCTTACCGGGAATGTCTATTCGTTCGACACAAATCAATTCTACAATGACATTAAACGGGGTATTCGCATCACCTTTCGCAACTTGCTATGGCACTATTCTTTTTTCGCTCTTATCTTTCTTATCGCCTGGCTGGGTTGGGATCGACCTGAGCTCTCACCTTTTTATTACCTAACTTTTGTGATCGGATTTTTTTATTATGGGTTCAGCTTTCTGGACTATGTGCACGAACGCCTTAAAATGGACCTTGCCCAGAGCGTTGCATTTATCAGACAACACCGGGGACTAGCCATTTCCATTGGGATGATCTATTCACTTATGATTCTCGTTCCGGTTGACTTAAATGTACTTTTCACCGGAAAAGGATTCCAAAACGGGTTCTTCTCCGGACTGGCAAACTATTTTCTGCATCTTCTACTCTGGATTTGTGCGGCATTTGCTCCCATTCTGGCTATCGTGGCTGCTACGATCGCTATGCACGAAGTTGTCGACTTGAAGAAAGGCCACAAAAGGACCTCGGTCAGGTAGTTTCATTTTGGCCTACATTTTGCTAAATTTAAGTGCATCAGACACAAAAATTCCTTTCTTTTGTATCTGAATAATTTCGAACTCAAATACATCCATTATGCTGAACAGGATCGTTTTTACCCTCCTTTTGATTTCTCCTTTTAAAATTTCATTTGCGGGAAACATTGTGCCACCGGACAGCACGAGTAATGTAGCGGACAGAGCCCAGGCATTGCTCATCATCGATGAGGGAAGAACACTGTTCCTCGAAGGAAAGGTCCGAGATGCCCTGATCCGCTTCCGACAGGCGGCCGTAAAGGATCCCTATACATGGAAAGCTCCTTTCTGGATCGCACAGTGCCATTACAGACAGAACAACTATGGGTATGCACTTCAATATGGCAATGAGGCCATCAAACTGAATAAAGATGAAGTAGACAAAGAAGTATATGAGTTACTGGGCAGATCATATCACCGCTTAGGCAAGCTGGATTCGGCAATTGTGAACTACAATATAGCAATGGAAAAGCTAAGTAGATCACGAACTAAGGAATTATCCCTCGAATTGCGGATCGAGCAGGCGCGCTTCGCTCAAAAGGAGATAGCCAGCGGAAGCTCTTCCAAAAGGTCACTGATGCAAGGTGATGTAAACTCTGCTTACAATGATTATGGACCCATCCTCAGCAGCAACGGTAAAGAGCTGTATTTCGCCTCACGCAGAAGCGACACCAAAGGAGGGAATATGAACCCCGATGATCAGGAGTTCTTCGAAGATGTTTACCGGGCAGTTTGGAATCAGGAAACACAAGCTTGGGATAGTGTATCCAATGAGCTTGGGAGAATCAATTCTGAGGGTTTCGATGCAATATCCTACATATCCAAAAACGGACTTTATGGCTTGATGACCATCAATTTGACTGCAACTTCTCAGAAGAAAAGTACAAAGGGCTCAGACATCTTCGAACTTGAAATGTCCGGCAAGGGCAAATGGAACGCCCCGAAGCGCATTAATAACAAAACGATCAATACCAGTTTCTTCGAGGGTTCTGCTACCGCAACCGATGACGGAAACACCATGTATTTCGCATCTGACCGCAAAGGAGACAAAAGCTCTATGGATATCTACATGGTTGAAAAAATTGGTAAAAAATGGGGAGAAGCAAAACCATTGCCAACAGGTGTCAACACGACGGGTTATGAAACTACACCCTGTATCTCTGGTGATGGTCGCTACCTATTCTACAGTTCAGACGGTCTGAATGGAATGGGCGGACTTGACATCTACGTTGTGGAAAATCTGGGAGGCGGACAATGGGGTACACCTGTAAACCTCGGGATCATGGTGAACACCGTCAACAATGACACACACTTCAAGTACTATCCTGAGCTTGGAAAAGCTGTGATGGTGAGCTTCGAGTTGATCGGGCAAAAAGCCAGTTTGGACCTTTATGATGTAGACATGAAAGACTTTAAATATCCAGTAAAACAGTAACGCAGTGGGGGCTTTTAGCTCCCTTTTTTGTGCGACAAATGTTACACTGAAGAAAGACTAGTCTGTTACCTTTACAACGAAAAATAGTCCACAATGAGGTTTGTATTCATTACCGTTCTTATCCAGCTTCTGTACTTTGAGGTGAATGCCCAGAATGCCCTTTACATTCCGCCGACGATCACCGGAACTACTATCGATCTTGAACTCCAAACAGGAACAGTTCAGTTCTTCCCCGGCAATCCAACGAATACGCTTGGAGCCAACGGAGCCATCTTGGGGCCAACTGTAGTACTCGATAAACTTCAAGATGTGATGC
>JBKCAB010000441.1:0-8564 GCA_046307935.1 Bacteroidota bacterium
GTTGGTTTTGGATTATACTGAAAATCCAGGTATGGCCTTCGGAACAGTTTTTGGCGCGGCCATGTGGCACAAACTAGCGCTCAGTTTATTCCGTATTGTAGCGATTGTCGGCATTTCTATTTTTTGGTTCCAACAGGCCAAAAGCAGTGCTAAAAGAGAGTTCCTTATAGCTATTGGACTCATTTTGGCAGGAGCAACGGGCAATCTGATTGATTCTATGTGCTATGATTTTATCTTCCCGTATGATGCCTGTCTGGAATTCAATCGCCTTGAGGGCTCCGGAGTGATCTCCGATTGCGGGATCTGGGGTCAGATCGAAACCCGACATACAGGTTTCCTATTGGGAAATGTAGTTGACATGTTCAAGTTCAATGCTTTCTGGCCGGATTGGATGCCATGGCTCGCTGGCAGAGAGGTATTTCCGGCAATCTGGAATATCGCCGACGCATCGATCACGTGTGGTGTATTGCTTGTTATTTTCCGTCAGCGCCACTATCTTCCAAAGAGGAAGAAAAATAAGGAGGATGCAAGCCCTGTATCAGAAGCGGGCAGTTAAGCCTCCCATTACCTGAAATACCTGGACAGGATAGTTATACCAACGGAAATAGCGTTGAGAAGCCAGATTATTGAACTGGATGAAGGCTGAAACGCGTTTGTTATAGCGGTATTCAAAACCAAGATTGGCATCGGCCAAGAAGCCCAGCGTTTTAACGTATTGTCCATCGATCAACTCAACATTTTCCGGCTCCATCGCATAGACCAGAGCCTTTCTTCCCTGCTCAAGATCAAGATCGACATTGACGATGAACTTATCGAAAAGATTGTAATGTCCGCGGAGGATGAACTGCAACTGCGGCATGTTCCAAGCGTATGCAAAATTATTCAACTGGTAGGACCAAAATCTTCCTATACCGTCGATCTTCAGCTTCTCATCGAGTTGGTAGCTCAATGCACCTTCAACTGTTGTAACGCTCACTGTATCATAGGCCACAGCGAATTTATTCCCAACAGAGTAGACGGTGTCTGTTAAGAAGAATGCCATATCTCTGACCTGAGCAAAACTGGCCGATGCGTTGAAGCTGATCCGTTTACTCAGTGTACCCTTGATGCCCCCATAAAAGTCCATGACCGTGTTTTGATTCCTGAGTTCAAGATTCGTAAGCACAAACTCATTTTCCTGACTCAGACTGCGGTAGGTTTGTTGCTGCAACCCACCTCTCAAACCAAGGTAGGGAATGAATATATCGTTGAAGAGCGAATATTTCACTTCGGCAACCGGATAAACATGTGCTCTGGTTCTCTTGTGTGCATCGATCACCAGATCCAGACCGATGGTTGCTTTAAAACGGTTGTCTTTCAAATAGGTTGATACCGTTGGCTTGAAGTTAACGACAGTATTATTCAGATAAATTCCCGTATCCAGGAGGGAAATACTGGTATCCTGCTCACCATATCTGTATCCGTTGTAGCGAATGTTGAATTCACCTGCAAATACCTCCTTGTTCAGTTTATACGAAGCAGCTGTTTTGATCGCAAAATAGTTTTCTCTACCTCTCCACTCGGCGAGAGTGTCCTGATCCGGTTTCAACGCGCTGAAATAGTTGTATTCAAGTCCGGACTGCCAGTTAAGGTTGGCACTGTCCTTTTTGTGAGAAGCAAATGAGAATTCTCCGCCAAGATCTTGGTAGCGCTGGCGAATACTGTCTCTGTCAACAGAATCAGTAGGGATCGGCCAACCGTAATAATGGAATCCCTGGTTGTAGTAATGTAAATCTCCTTTGACGGTGTAATTCCCCTCATTGATCGCGCCGTATGCGTCCAGTCGTGTCCGGTCGAATTGTGCAGGAGCGTAATTTTTAATGTTTCCGTAGCTGCTCAGGTGTTTTGCATGCAGCCCATACAGGTACTTGCGCGAACGTTTTGAATCGAAGTAGAATTCACCAAGCGGCATGAGTTCGCTGCCAACACCTACTTTAGCATAGAACGGATAAAGCTGTGACAACTTCTCCGTATTTTTCACCTTTGCGGCGTCGATCGTGTCAAGTGCTATTGAAGTTGGGTACTGAACAGCGAGGAGTGGATATTCAACAATATAGGCTGAGATCGTAGTATCGATGATGTCAGGATTACCGCTGATCCGGTAAGCGGGCTCTACCGTCCGCTGAACATTTCCGACAATGATGATCGGATTTTCCTGTGCGGCAGCTGTAAATACCAACAGTACTGCTGCGATGTATGTGATCCACGCTCTCATGATCAGTTTCCGTTGTTTTCGTTCAATTCGATCTCGGCTTCACCGGGCTCCTCGACGCTTTTCGTTCGATTCTTCAGTTGCATAAGTTCATCCCACAATTCATTCGCCTCTGCCAGGATACCATCGTCTTGTTCTTTGTAATGATCAAGCACCATCTTCAATGTTTGCTCCGCCTTGAAAAGATCATCCTGAACGATCTGGACGCGCGACTGTAGTATAAGCGCTTTTGCCACCCAGTAGTTGTACTTTGGCTTCATCTGCAGTAACGCTTTTATTTCTTGGTCCGACCGGTTGTAGTCTTCCATCTTGAAATACATTTCACAGAGTGAATATTTTGCTTCCGCAGCCATAACTGTAGTGGTGTTCTTCACGATCCACTCAAGAGAGGGTTTTGCATCAGTCCAATTCTCGAGGTAATAACTCGACATTCCCTTGGCGTATTCCGCCTCCAGCTTGAGCGTATTGTTGATCTGGCTACTTGCAAGTACTTCTTTGGCGTAAACAGTGGCACTTGACCAGTTCTCCACCAGGAAGTGACAGCGCATCAATCCGAGTTTAGCGTTGAATAAAGTGGAAGGTTTCGATCCCGTCTTTTCCAGGCGGTCATAGTAGACGAGGGCCTCATCGTAAATGTGATTATTGTAGAGGTGTTGTGCTACCCGGTAAGCAGCAAATTCAGTAAAGATGTCATTAGGCCCTTCCAGCGCTTCCTTGTAGATCGTGATGGCATCATCCCGTTGATTGAGAGCCCAATGGGAATTCGCCTTGTAAATTCGGGCTTCCACCTTGTACTTTCCTGCCGGGAAGCGCTCAAGGTATTTGCCAAAATTAGTGATAGCTACTGCATAAAGGCTGTCTTTGTACGCATCGATGGCCGGAGTGTAGAAAAGGTCTTCCTGCTCGTCATCCTGCAGGGTGGCGCATCCGTATTCGTTGGCTATTGATACTGCCTTTTCAGGCTGTTTGAGTGCCTTGTAAATATCGATTAGCCCGCGGGTACATTTTTCGCACACTGTTCTTTCTGCACCGTAAACGGTAAGGATCTGCCGGTACTCCGATTCAGCCTTGGCGTATTCTCCTTTTTTATAGTAGACATCGGCAATTTCCACCCGGCTTTCGATAGCAATGGTAGCCTCCGGATAATCGGATACGATTTGTTGATAGTATTTCAGGGCATTATTCAGGTCTTGCTTCGCCTTGTAAGTGTCCGCCAGCTCCATGATCGCCGACATGATGTATTTCGATCTCGTGTGGTTATTGACCAAGTCGTGAAGGTTACGGATCTTTAGGTCATTCTTATCTGCAAAACCGTATGCTCTCGCCGAATAGAAGAGCGCCTGGTCCTGATAGGCGATATTCAGGCTCAATACATCCTCATAGTTCTTCGCGGCGGGATCATTCTGACCGAGCACGTAATAGCAATCTCCTGCGCGCATGAGACCATCGGCCAACTTGCGTTTATCTTTCACCGTTGACCTGCAGAAAATGTTGAATGCATCGGATGCCAGGGCTACATCCCCTTTTTTTAGATAAGCATAACCGATGTTGTAATAAGCGTCTATTTTCAGGTCGGGCGAATTCGTGCCTGGAACCGCAAGAAAGTCCCGATAGTATTTAATTGCCTTATCCATTTCGTTCATTCGGTAATAGGCATCGGCCGTCCAGAACTTTGCTCTACCCAGCAGAACCTGATCTACCGGATATTTTTCCACCAACTCAAAAGCTTTTAAAGCCCCGGCGTAATCTTCTTTCTGAAATTGATCCACACCATAATTGAAGGCAACAAGTTGATGCGCTGTTTTAAGTCGGGCATCTTTATTCGGGATCTTATCCAGAGATGCCAATGCTTTTGTGTAGTTGTTCGTAGTTGTGTACACATTCACCAGATATTGGTACACATCGTTCTTTCGGGGGGAATTGGGATATTCCTGAAGAAATTGTTCCAGAGCCACAACGGCCTCATCATAGGGGTCGATATCAAGCTTGTAGGACAAGACCGCAAAATTGTAAAGTGCATCTTCCCGTATTTTCTTGTCAGCTTCAATTCCTGCTGCGGCATCGTAAGCGGACCTTGCCGATATGAAATCGTTCAGCTTGGTACAACATTCTCCAATGTGATAGTATGCATATTGCGCCAATGAGTCCTTTATTCGGGTGACCTTGTCCAGTGTTTTTACAGCACGTTGATAGTCTTGACTTTTATAGTAGGCGAACCCGAGGTCATACTCATCCTGTCTTGTGGTTTTTGACTTTTGATTGTAGTTTTCCAGATAAGGAACGGCCTCATCGTATTTTCCAAGTTTGAAAAAGGAATTACCGATGATGTGTTCCATGTCGGTTTTATAGGCCGGTGAAATGGAATCGAGGTACTGTGGAGCATAAGCTATTACGGCTTCATGATCGCCCTGCTTGTGTTGGATCTGTGTGATGTAATATGGAGCGATCTGTTTAAAACGTTCATCATTTTGCAGACGTGTAAATCCATCCAGCGCCTGTTGATAAGATCCGTTCATGTATGAAATGTGAGAAAAATAATACAAGCTTGGCGAAGCATACTGTGAGTTACCGTCTTTAACTTCATGGAATGCATTTCTTGCCCCCTCATAATTTTCTATTTCCAGATTGCTGTAGCCCATTTTAAAAAAGAACTCGTCTTTGCGTTCCTGGGGCACATCTTTTGAACTTAACTTATTGTACCAGATCAAAGCATCCTCGTAATCCTTTTTGTAAAAGAAGTGGTTGGCTAAACGCAAAAAGATCTCTTGATGATAGATACTTTCCGGATACTGGCGAAGGAAATTCTCCAGTAAACCGATCGCGTCATTGTTGAATGATTCCAGTGCTGCGACGCCCTCATAGTAAGCTGCCTTAATGTACATGGGGTCATTCAGCCGATTGTATTCATTCATAAAGGCCCTGAACTCGATACGCGCAGCGGCATACTGCTCCTTAATGAACAATTCTTCTGCGCGATAGAAATTCTCATAATCGCTGTTGTACTTCTCCGACGTCTGTGCTATCGACAAAAAAGTACAGATACAGAAAATCAAGGTCAGTAACCTGTTCATATCGGACTGCATTTATCAACGGTAAAATTACTTTGCCCCTTGGGGCTACTGGAGAAGCGTGTTAAAAGTTTTAAACGTGATTCTGTTAAGATTATTTTCATGTTTGCGCGGACAAAACAACCGCAATTAATGACCTTTATAACGTTAAAATATACAGAATGGGTACAGTGGTTGAGATCAAAAAAGGAACGATCAAGCAGCAGGGGGCTGTCATTCTCGACCACGTTGAGTTTGAGCTGAAGCAGAATGAATTTGTCTATCTGATCGGAAAGACCGGCAGCGGGAAGAGCAGCTTGCTCAAGACGATCTATGGCGAACTCATGCTCAGCGATGGTGAGGGAAAGGTCGCTGACTTTGACCTTTCGCGGCTCAAGCGCAGAGAAGTTCCTATGTTACGAAGGAAGATCGGAATCGTTTTTCAGGATTTCCAGCTACTTACAGACCGAACCGTTATGAATAATTTACTCTTTGTTTTAGGGGCAACCGGCTGGACAGATAAAGCGCTGATGGAGCGGCGGGCGAACGAGGTTTTGCGTATGGTTGGCCTCGAACACAAAGGTGCGTCGATGCCGCATGCGCTTTCCGGCGGAGAACAACAGCGAGTTGCGATCGCTCGAGCCTTGTTGAACAAACCTGAACTCATACTTGCAGACGAGCCAACCGGTAACCTTGACCCAGAAACTTCGGAAGAGATCATGCGACTGTTACTAGCGGTTGCCCGTGAAGAGGGATCAGCCGTTCTAATGGCAACCCATGACATGACGATGGTTGAAAAATTCCCGGGACGTGTCGCGCGCGTTGAAAACGGCCGTTTAAAGGAGGTGAGCACCATGAACCGTTTTGATCCATTCACACCATTTGAACCGGGAACAGCATGATCAATCGATGATCAGCACCCGTTCAAACGTATCTTTCGTCCGAATAAAATAAACGCCTGGCTTCAAACCTGCCAACGAGATCTCATTCGCCACAGACGTGTTTTGACCAAGAGATCTTCCCTCCGCATCAAATAACTCATATCCGTAGATCGGGTGCGCAAAATATAGAAATGGGTGAGTCGTGCTTACCGGATTGGGATAGGCCCTGCCCAGCGAAATTGCACCTTCTTCGGTAGAAAGGGCACAATTGGGAGCTGAACCAGCAGCTTCTGAAAAAGTACCCGCAATAACTGACCAATGTTTCCAGGAACCACCATTACCGGTTTTCCAATCAGACAGATCGAAGGTGTGTGAACCTGTCATATTTCCCGGTACTTCATATACTTTCAAGGCGCTACCATTGTGGTTCCAAGTGAGCGGTGTCAAAAGCTGACATATTTCTGGAGCAGGATCTGACAACTCGCAATTCGGCTGAATGAAATAGGCGTTATCACCCGAAAACTCACCAAAAACACGCGCAAGGCCATTCATGTCGATACATACCGCCGTATACTCGTTGCACGCAATTCCCTTTAGCATGATCTGTTCATCTTTCAATGCCCTTGCCATGAAAACGGTATGTCTTCCCTTGCGATCGGGATTGTTATAGTGTGTATCTGTGATCACATTTTCTAGCCATGCGTTTACCAAAAAGGGCTCAGACGAAACAGTGAGGGATGCACTGTAGGGGTTGGCCAATGCTGTCGCGCTAGCAACGGTACCGTTTTCAGCCGTAAAGTAATGGGACCCTTGTATCGCCATCCCTGCACTCGTACCACCGATGACCATACTGCGTTCGGAAATCCCCTTATTTATTAAACTATCGATCGGTGTATTTCTCCAAAAGGAAACATAGTTCCACTGATCACCGCCCGCGATCCAGATGGCCTCAGCTTTGCTTATTTTGTCTTTAACGTAACTGTTCGACGCTGCAGCAGGACTATCGAAACGGATCGTTTCCACAGAGTTCACCTGAATCCCGAGATCACTGAAAAGGTAAGTATTGTACCCATCCGATCCGGATGCTCGTAGCACAAGCACATCACCACCGTTACAACGTTGGAGGAACCATTTCATTGCTTCATCGTTCTCTGAGGCTCCTCCCATCAAACAAATGCCACCCTGAGGAGTTGTAACCGCATCATTCTGGTTGCCTGTGAACCAGGAGGTATACCCCTGCGACCATGAAATAGAGGATAAAAGCAAGAACGAAAGAAATGAAATTTTACACATTTGGCTTTTTCAGTCTTACTTCAAATAATTTAGGCCAGTTCTTACCCGTCATGTAGAGTTTTTCATTGGCCGAATTGTACGCAATGCCATTGAGCACGTCACCCGTGCCGCGTCCTCTTTTGACAAGTTCTGTTCCATCAATCACGGCGGTCACTTTGCCGTTTTCCGGTTGAATAACCACTACTGTATTGGTCATCCACACATTTGCATAGATCATTCCATTGACGTACTCCAGCTCGTTCAACTTACTAACCGGGCCTCTGTCGTCATACACTTCTACTGTACGCTGAACCTGGAAGGTCTCCGGATCACGGAAAACAAGTCTTTCCGTGCCGTCTGACATTACAAGTGATTCCCCATCGTTGCAGAGACCCCATCCTTCGCCGTTGTAGGTCAATTCTTTTTCCAATTGCAGCGTGTTTTTATTGTAAACAAAACACTTCTGTTCCTGCCATGTAAGCTGATACAACTTACTGCCTAAAACCGTGATGCCTTCACCAAAATAGTTCGCGTCCAACCCCATTTTCTTCTTGATGGAACCTGTAGTAACATCGACCTGTGCAACAAAACTCAATCCTTTCTGTCCGGTGCTTTCGTAAAGTATTCCGGCGTTGAATTCCAATCCCTGAGTGAAGCTTGTTGGTTCGTGCGGGTATTCCTCGCTGATCTCTGCTATCCAAATCTCCGGGCGCACATCCGAAAGAACACGTACCATTCGGTTATCCATGTAAGTCGTTCCGTCTTTAAGGGTGGACAAGAGTACGAGATCACGCGTTCCCAACCCAAAGAAACCGGCATTGAAACGGTAATTCAGCGTTCCAACCGGATTAGTCCATGTATTGAATACACTGTCGTTGTAGATCAACTCGAGCTTTTGAATGTCTTTCCCTTGCACCTTGATCGTTAGCGGAACTATTTCATTCCAGCGTGTGGCAAGATTGTCCTTGAAAGTAAAAAGCGCGGGAGCCTCCTCTTCAGGAGGATAAGTGCCTCCTCTTTCATTGATCATCGGCCCTACGATCATCGCTATTATGGCGAGAATGAGAACACCCAAGATGATGTATTTTTTCATTCGTTACAGTGCTTTAATAA
>JBKCAB010000442.1:0-1444 GCA_046307935.1 Bacteroidota bacterium
CTTATCCATATTCGAATTAGCGCGATCGGTCAATATCCGAAAAGCGAAGATACCAATCTCGATCTCAAAGATCATTCGCTTTCGTCTTGGTGATGCTTTTCTGTATGTCGTTTATCACAATGAACGCCATTTGCAACAGGCGATCAATATTTTGGATCATCCTCGTTTTCCTAAAGCTGAAGGATGAAGAACGCATACTGCATGGTGAGTATCGCTCCGGTCAGAAGTGAAGCCAGCGACCGGGCTGAGATTGTTACTCAACTGCTTTTTGGGGAGGTTGTCAGCATCGAACATGCAGATAAACCATGGGCGAAGATCAAGACTTATTCCGATAACTACGAGGGATTTGTTGATATCAAGCACCTCCGTCCTTTGTCCCCTAAAGAAGTTAATCGTTGGTTGGATGGCATTTCCTATCTGCCGGATCTAGTTCAGGAAATTGAAACACCGTGGGGTAAACAACTGATCTTTAAAGGATCGTTCATTCCGTACAATACCAGTGGCGAGTTCATGATCGGAAATGACCTGTTCACGATTAAAGATCCCGCTAACCATACCTTGAAAAGAGATCCTTTCGAGCTTGCCAGCGAATACCTGAACGCGCCCTACTTGTGGGGAGGAAAAACCCCATTTGGAATTGATTGTTCGGGACTAACTCAGATGGTTTTTCGTTTCTTGGACATCAATTTACCGCGTGATGCATCACAACAAGTGGAATACGGAAGAACCGTTCCATTTCAATCGACAGAAAGCGGAGATGTTGCCTTTTTTCAGAATATAAATGGGAGGATCATTCATGTTGGTATCCTCAACGGACAAGGAGCAATTATACATGCCTCAGGCATGGTACGCATCGATCAACTTACGGAAGAAGGTATTGTTCATTCCAATAGTGGGGCTTTGACGCATAATCTGAGTTGCATTCGCCGAATGTAGAACTGAAATAATTGCGATATTTGTGCAAAGATCTCATTCCAATGAAAATTTTAATCACGGGCGGAGCGGGTTTTATCGGAAGTAATCTGGCGAAGCGACTTGTTCAGGATGGACATTCCGTGGTAGTTCTCGACTCTCTCCTACGCGGGAACAAGCTTGATAAAGATACTTTTCAGAGAATCCAATTTATCAAAGGTGACGTCCGTAATTTGAGTACGGTGTTGGAAGCCAGCTCAGGATGTGACCTCATCTTCCATTTTGCTGCTGTCCTTGGTGTGGATATCGTTGCAGACAACCCGGTTGAAACAATGGACGTAGAGGTGATCGGAACACGCAACATCATCGAGGCCGCCGAAGTGAACAATATCAAAAAGATCATGTATGCTTCCACCAGCGGCATCTATGGACATTCGGCTTTTGAGAGTGTGCTTACGGAAGAGGTTCTCGTTGATCCGCGTACTTCTTATGCAATGGCGAAACGTTACAACGAGATCTACCTTGCATCCCA
>JBKCAB010000443.1:0-7890 GCA_046307935.1 Bacteroidota bacterium
CCTTGAGATTCTATGCCCCTAATCTTTCTTGGTGCCAGATTGAGCAGTACTTGCACGGTCTTGCCAACCACCTCATCAGGGGAATAATGTTCTGCTATCCCTGAAACGATGGTACGTTTATCAATGCCGGTATCAACCGTCAATTTGAGTAATTTATCGGCTTTTTCGACCTTTTCAGCCTCCAGAATGGTGCCCAGACGGATGTCCATCTTGGTGAAATCATCGAAGGTGATCTCTTCTTTCTGCGGCTCAAAACTGTTTTCTGGCATGTTAGCGTTTTTTAGCTTGTTCACTTCAAATTCAACAAGACTGTCTTCAATTTTTTGGAAAAGGATCTCGGGTTGACTGGTTTTTACACCTGCTTTCATCAGAACTTCACTTCCTGCATTCGACCAGTCTGAACTGTAGAAACCGAGGAAATCACTGAGTTTTTGAGCAGTTGTTGGCAGGAAAGGTTGTAGAACGATACTTAAGTTCGCGGTGATCTGCAAAGCAATGTTCATGACTGTTTTCACGCGTTCAGGGTCGGTTTTGATGATCTTCCAAGGTTCCTGATCGGCGAGGTATTTGTTGCCCAGTCGAGCTAAGTTCATCGCCTCAGCTTGCGCCTCTCTTAATTTGTAGGCATAGATCAGTTTGCTAATGCGCTGAGGGATCTTTTTCATTTCTTCCAAAACAGCCTCATCCTCAGGTGTTAGAGGGCCTCTTTCCGGAACTGTACCTTCATAGTATTTTTGGGTAAGAACGAGTGCGCGATTCACAAAATTGCCTAGAATATCTGCTAGTTCACTGTTGATGCGTGTTTGGTATTCTTTCCAGGTGAATTCTGCATCCTTTGTCTCCGGCGCGATCGCCGTGAGCACATATTTTAGCTCATCCTCTTTCCCGGGGTAGGCTTCCAGGTATTCATGTAACCAAACCGCCCAGTTTCTGGAAGTGGAGAATTTATCTCCTTCAAGATTGAGAAATTCTGATGCCGGAACGTTGTCCGGAAGAATGAATCCGCCATGGTCTTTCAACAATATCGGGAAAATGACGGCATGAAAAACAATATTGTCCTTCCCAATGAAGTGGACGAGCTTGCGTTCTCCCGACCAATACTCTTTCCAGTCTTTGCCATGATCCAACGCCCATTGTCTTGTCGCGGAAATGTAACCGATAGGTGCATCCAGCCATACGTAAAGCACTTTCCCTTCTGCATTTGGCAAGGGTACTTTAACGCCCCAGTCGAGGTCACGCGTCATTGCCCGTGAATGTAAACCTCCATCGATCCACGACATACATTGACCGATCACCTGATTACGCCATGCTTTGGGATCATGCTGCTGAACACCATCCAGCTTGCCTTCTTTGATCCATTCGCGCAACCAGTCTTCATGTCGCTCCATAGGAAGGTACCAGTGCGAAGTGGTTTTCAGTACCGGAGTTTTACCACTCAGGGTAGACTTTGGATTGATCAGCTCTGTAGGACTTAGATCTGTTCCGCATTTTTCACATTGATCACCGTATGCATTCGGATTCTGACACTTTGGACATTCTCCGATGATGTAGCGGTCGGCAAGGAATTGTTGGAATTCTTCGTCGAAATACTGTTCGGATGTTTCTTCAGTGAACTTTCCATTCTCGTGAAGTTTTAGAAAGAAATCCTGTGAGGTTTGGTGGTGAATCTCCGAAGAGGTTCTGTGATAGATATCGAATGAAATGTGGAAATCGCGGAAGGCCCTGCCTATGATCGCATCGTATTTATCTACAATCTCCTTTGGAGTGATTCCTTCTTTTTTAGCCCGTAATGTAATTGCTGCTCCATGTTCATCACTGCCGCAGATGAAAACAACATCATGTCCGTTCATCCTGAGGAATCTCACGAAGATGTCCGCCGGAAGGTAAACGCCGGCCACATGCCCGAGATGCAAGGGACCATTGGCATAAGGCAGGGCTGCGGTGACAGTAAAACTGGATTTAGACATGTCGGAATACTAATTGCGCTGAACAAAGATATCGATTGAATTTGGAATTCGTTAAAACCATTGTTGATCGTTTGAAGAACAGTCCGGATCTTCAATCAGTAACGGACCTTATCGCTTTTCTCACACCACATTTTAAAGACCACCAAGGCCTCCTCACGCAGGATTTGTGAGAAAGGAATGTGACGATCTTGCGGTTTCAGTTTGAGCTCGTCATAAATGAACTTGTCGTCAAACACTATGGCGGCTGCATCCTCATGGGTACAGGCATACCAAACTTTTGATGGCCGCGCCCAATAGATCGCTCCCAGGCACATCGGACATGGTTCACAAGAGGTGTAGATCTCACATTCTTCCAGTTGGAAGCTGTTCAGGGTTCGGCAGGCATTGCGAATACCTACTATCTCTGCGTGTGCAGTGGGATCGTTGGTACTTGTTACACTGTTACTTCCTTCACCGATAATCTGTCCGCCTTTCACAATTACACATCCGAAAAGGCCACCCTTTCCACTTAACATTCCTTCTTTTGCAATTTCGATCGCTCGCCGCATGTATTGGGTTTGCATATCAGAATTCAGTTTTGGTTTCGGAGAATAGGATGCCGTAATCCTCCAGCTCCTTCAGGATCGGAGTATAGATCTCCTTTTCGATAGGTAGTGTGACTCCGTGCTTACGGATCTGACCGTTCAGGATCATCTTAGCTGCAATTGCTACCGGAAGGCCCACTGTGTTCGACATGGAAGTGTAGATCTGGTCCTCTCCGACATTCACCATGGACGAGGTTACAAGGTAGCGCTGTCCGTCTTTTTCATATTCGAATTCATGGTACATGACGAGCATATCTTTGTCACCTGCGTTCAAAACCAGCTTTCCGGTCAATATCTTCTCCAGTAGTTGCGCCGGCGAGGCATTGACGACTCCGATCGTTACCTCTTTCGAGAACAGTCCGAGCCATTCGAAACGTTCGAACAGAGCCTCCCTTTCTTTGCCTAAAAACTGTCTGAACTTATCTTCGACCGACATATTAGGATGGTATGGAAGAAATGCATTTAGGAAAGACCTTGGTGTTAGCTTTTCGCTTCCGTCCATTTTGTAAGAATCATCCGTCATTCCCAATTCGATGAATACATTCCATGCTTGGCAATAACCCGGTCGGCGCAATGTGCCACGGTAAATCGTGGGAATGTTCTCTAGTCCGTAAGTCTTGCGGTATGAAAGAGAATCACGGTTGGCGTACCCCTCAAAATCACCGTAGCCATCTATTGAAATCCGCATAAGTCGACTGAACAGTCGATTGTAGGGAATGTATTTGTATTCCCCATGATCGAGGAAGCAGGATGCGCCACCCTGTCCTGCCAACACCACATTGCGTGGATTCCAGGTAAACTTGTAGTTCCATGGGTTGTTATCACTTTCCGGTGCCATGAGGCCTCCGCAAAATGAGCGGAATGCGGTCATCTTTCCACCGCTGTCTTTTATTTGATGAATGATCTTCATCGCACTCATGTGGTCGATACCCGGATCGACACCAATTTCATTCATGATTGTGATGTGTGCCTGTCTGGCTTTTTCATCCAAAGACCTCATCTCTGGAGAAATATACGATGGTGTGATCAGATTCTTCTTGTAGTCCACGCAGTCTTTTGCAACTTCAGGGTGAAATCGTGCAGGTAACATGGAGATCACCAGGTCAGCGCGTTCGATCTCCGGACGACGTTCCGCAGGGTCCAGCGCGTTGAAGTTCAATGCTGTTGCATTCGGATGACCATGTATCTTTCGCTTGACAAGCTCGATGTCCTGGTCAGTGACCCTTAAAAGCCAGCCATTTGTGGTAGCATGTTCCAGTAAATAGCGGATCAGCGAAGATGCTGAAAGCCCGGCGCCAAGGATCAGAATGGTTTTCATTACCGCGGATTTCAATTTCAACAAATGTAATGAACCACGCGAATTGAACGTTCGATATTACACATTTCTTGAATGTTTTGTAGCGAAAAACAACAGAATGGAGACTTGTTTCCGGGAACAATATACCGGACCTGCCATGGTACTTTTTGAAAAAAATTATTTTTGCAGCTGATTTATTAATCAGATCTCATGGGAAGAGCATTTGAATACCGCAGGGCGGCGAAAGAGAAAAGATGGGACAAGATGTCGAAATTGTTCCCGAAACTAGGCAAAGCGATCACTATGGCCGCAAAGGAAGGAGGAGAAGATCCCACAACGAATGCCAAGTTGAGAACGGCGATCCAGAATGCGAAGGCAGAGAACATGCCGAAAGACAACATCGAGGCAGCCATCAAAAGAGCCGCTCAGAAAGATATAAGTGCCTTTACAGAAGTCATTTATGAGGGGAAAGGTCCACACGGTGTCTTGGTGGTGGTAGAATGTGCTACCGATAATCCGACACGCACAGTTGCCAATGTAAAGTCTTATTTCAACAAAGCAGGAGGCAGTGTGGTTCCAAACGGATCCATGGATTTCATGTTCAACAGAAAGTCGGTTTTTGAACTTGCGAAGTCGGATTCAGTAGACCCTGAAGAACTGGAGCTGGAGTTGATCGATGCAGGCTGTGAAGAGATAGAGGTAAGCGAGGATAAGATCTTCGTTTACGGCGACTACACTGCTTTCGGAACCATTGCCAAGGCGTTGGAGGACATGAACATTGAGGTCAATAAAGCGAATTTACAACGCATACCTACCTCACCGATCGAATTGACCGAAGAGCAGATGGTTGAAGTGGAAAAAATGCTGGATAAGATCGAGGATGACGACGATATTCAGCAGGTTTTCACCAACATTGCCTGATGCATATTTCATTCTTTCAATGATTTAAAATAAATTTGACCTTTGTGAGTTATTGTCTGCACAATAACACTGAATATTTACGCCTGATGGGGATTTTATACCGTTTGTGTCTTCTTGGAGCTGCGCTGCTTTACCTTGTGGGTTGTTCTACTGAGAAGAATACGCTGATGAGCCGCACTTACCACGGTATGACCGCCAAGTACAATGGCCACTTTAACGCTACCGAGCTGATCCGGCAATCGATGACTTCCTATCGTGAATCACTGAAAGAAAATTACTACGAGGTGTTGCCGATCGATCCGCTTCCGGATGAAAAGGAGGTAGTTGGAATGTACCCGTCGCTGGACACCGCGATTGCGAAATGTACGAAGGTGATTCAGCAGCACAGCATGCCTTCCAACGATAAGCCCTCCAAGAAGAAAGAGGAGCACAATCCATGGATCGATGAGAACTGGACGACGATTGGTATCGCCCAGTATTACCGCAGAGATTACGAGGGAGCTATGAAGAGCTTCAACTTTATCAAGAAGTTCTACACGAATGATCCGTCTCTCTATGTTGGCGAGCTGTGGATGGCCAAAACGAATATTGAAATGGGTAAACTCACTGAGGCCGGATTCAATATCGCGAATTTGGATAAAGCGATCCAAAACCAGGAAAGTGCAGGAAAGGAAGCAAAGCCAGCGAAAAAAAAGAAAGCCAAGGATAATAAGTCATCGGAGCCTGCAAAAGTTCCCAAATCGATGTTCTTCGATCTGCACAAGACCAAGGCAGAACTCGCATTGAAAAAAGGAAACACACAGGAGGCGATAGAACACCTGAAAAGATCACTCGAACATGCAAAGAGGTCGGTAGAAAAATGCCGTGTCCATTTCGTTATTGCCCAACTTTACGAGTCCATGGGAAACAGTATGGAGGCAGAAAAATACTACACGCAATCCCTTAAATACAACGGTCCATACGAAATGAATTTCAACGCACGGTTGAAAAGAGCCTGTAATTCCGCTAATCTTGAAGTGGAGAAAGAGCTGAAAAAAATGTTGAGGGACGCAAAAAACTCCGAATTTAAAGACCAGATCTATTATGCTCTGGCGGATATTGAGATCAAGAAAGGCGATCAGTCCAAAGGAAAAGAATATTTAACACTGTCGGCATTCTATTCAACCAGTAATACCCGACAAAAAGGCATGGCGTATGAACGACTTGGAAATATGTCGTATTCTGAGCGGAATTATGTGAGCGCTCAAAAGTACTACGACTCATGTGCGGCGGTTATTGGTGAAGATTACCCGAACGCCAACATTGTTCGCAACAAAGCCCTTAAGTTAGCCGATCTGGTGAGAGCCGTAGAAACAGCCTACTTCGAAGACAGCGTCCAGAGGATTGCTCGTATGACCGAAGACGACCGAATCGCGTTCATTGAAAAAGTGATCAAGCAGAAGCAGGAGGAGGAAAGGAAACGAAAAGAAGCAGAAGCAAGGCGTTTGCGGGAGCTACAGGAGAATCAGAATAATTTTGTGGAGAACAACGGAGCAGGCAGCAAATGGTATTTCAACAATCCAAAAACCAGGAACGATGGATTGGAGGAGTTCAAGAAATTATGGGGACAGCGGGAGAACGAGGATGACTGGAGACGAAGTGATAAGACGACTTTCGTGATCAAGACCGATGAGGAGGATACAACAGGTACTCTTACGCCACCGTCCGACGACCCCGATTCCTTGACGGTTGAAATGCTGCTCAAAGATATTCCTCTATCGGATTCTGCATTGCAGGCTTCTACAGACCGCATGCTGGAGGCGCTTTATGTTTCTGGAGTGATCTATAAGGAACAGTTGAACGAGCCACAACTGGCCAGGAAACAGTTCAACACAGTGCGCGATAAAGAGCTGATCTGTGACACCGATCTTTCTTCTGCCTACCAGCTCTTCAAAATGGATGAGGGCAACGAATCAGGAGAACGTCAGAAGGAGCATATCCTGAACAATTATCCCAATTCAGATTACGCCAATTACCTTCGGGATCCGAATTTCTTTATTAAACGCAAGGAGCTTGAGGCACTGGCTGTTCAGGAATACGTGACCATACTCGAAAGGTATAACAGAGGCCTTTATTATCCTGTTTTGGCAAAAGCCGATTTGGTCATTGAGAGTGAGCGGTCAAATCCCTACCGCGCTAAATACATGTTGCTGAAAGCTATGTGTATTGGACAAATGAATGCAGATAAGTCCCTGATGGTGCCCGTACTTGAGCAGGTCGGCGCAGAATATCCGAACAGCGACGAGTCGAGGAGAGCGCAAGAAATGCTCGGGATCATCAAGAATGGGTATTCCCAGAATATTGAAGTTAACTTCGATAAGCAGTCAGAATTCAAATTTGACGACAGATCTCCGCAATGGGTGATGGTCTTTCTTGACAAGAGTGAAAGTGCGAACATGGCGAAAACAAAGGTGTCTGACTTTAATAAGGAGTTTTTTAGCAGAGACAAGCTAAAAGTGAGCTCCAAGATCTACGGAGAGGACCAAAGCATCATTTTAATACAGGAATTTTCAAGCGATCTTAAAGCAAAAGAATATCTTCGTGTTTTCAAACAGACCAGAAAACACTTGCTTGACCTCCAAAAAGCGAAGATCCTGATCATTACTCAGGAGAACATGAAAGTCCTTTTCGAGAGGAAGAACCTGGAAAATTATGAACTGTTCCATGAAGAAAATTATTGATCATGCTTAAAAGAAAGGAAAAAATGCAGTTTGAAAGCCCTGAACGTCTCAATAGGCTGGTAGAGGGAACAAAAGTTATCGGTGATATCATCACGGAGTCCAATCTGCGCATTGATGGTGAGGTGAAAGGAAACGTGGCGACATCGTCGAAAGTGGTTATCGGTGCTACCGGCTCCATTCTGGGTAACTTAACCTGTATGGAAGCAGACGTGGAAGGCCATGTGGAAGGTAAACTGAATATAGAAGGTTTGCTGGTTCTGCGTGAAACGGCCCACATAAGCGGTGATATCTTTACCAATAAGCTTCACATGGAAGAAGGGGCTGTTTTTGAAGGTGTATGTAAAATGAGCTCAGCACCGGTCGTACCGCAATTGTCTACCCCTGACCTGGATGAAGAGGAG
>JBKCAB010000444.1:0-8461 GCA_046307935.1 Bacteroidota bacterium
CGTAAACTCACTGCATCAATTAACAAAGCAGGATGCTGCTGTGTCTTTATCAACCAGCTGCGTGACAAGATCGGGGTGATGTTTGGAAACCCTGAAACAACAACCGGAGGGAATGCCTTAAAGTTCTATGCTTCCGTGCGCATCGATATCCGTAAGTCAAGCCAGATCAAAGAGGGAGAAGAAGTGCTCGGTAACCGTGTGAAAGTAAAAGTGGTGAAGAACAAAGTTGCTCCACCGTTCAGAAAAGCGGAATTCGATATCATGTATGGAGAAGGTATTTCCAAGATCGGTGAAATCATCGACCTCGGAGTGGATCTGAATATTCTAAAGAAAAGCGGTTCCTGGTTCTCCTACGGTGAAACCCGTTTGGGTCAGGGACGTGATGCAGTTAAGCAGATCATCCATGACAATCCAGAGCTCATGGAGGAACTTGAAGCAAAGATCAAAGACGTTCTTGGTGCTGACACATCTGCAGTGGCAGCGAACCATGAATAACTGCATATCGTAAAAAGGGAAACGGTATATCGAAAGGTGTACCGTTTTTCTTTTTTTTATTTCTTTACATCGTGACCGATATTGCAATCATTCTTCACGGAAAACGCGGCGCAAATAAAGTGTTGCTCGATTTCATCGCTCAAGCTGAAGAAATACCATCATTCTCGGTAAATATTTTCTACACTAAGGCACAGGGTCATGCACGTGAATTGGCACGAAACGCAAAGACAGCAGACGTCATCATAGCATCAGGGGGAGACGGTACAATCAACGAGGTAGTGAACGGTATTCTAGAATCCGGAAACGAACAGGTGCGATTGATCATTATTCCAACGGGTACCGGAAACGACTTCATGCGCACCCGTCCCTGCTTTTCGGAAGCAGACAAAATTATTACACAGATCCTCTCCCGTAATTACAGAACACTGGATGTTGGTGTCATTTCTTCTGAGGGTCAGAATTACTTTTTTCTGAATATTGCAGACGCAGGTTTTGGCGGGAGCACCATTCACTCACTCAATCGCATCAGAAAAGTCATTGATAGAGAGATTGCCTATCCTCTGGCCATACTCAAAACATTTATAAGATATCGAAAACCATACATTGAACTAAATGCTGGCGGATTTCATTATTCCGGACCGGCACTCATGGCCGCATTCTGCAATGGAAGCTGTTTTGGAAATGGTATTTTTATCCATCCCGGTGCAGATCCGTCTGACGGCAAGCTTAATATTACTTTACTGTGTAAAGTTTCGCTATTCGATTACATCCGCTATCTGCCAAAACTAAAAAAGGGGAAACGCATCCAGCATCCCGAGCTTCATTACCTGGAAACAACCGAATGTTCCATCAAGCTCCTTTCCGGAACAATGGATATAGAGGCTGACGGAGAAGTTGTTTCGCTGAAAGATCCCGACATACGATTGCTGCCGGGAGCACTACGTTACATAGGACCGGAGAACTAGACAGGAAGCAGGCCTTTTTCTAACAATAACTTAGCGATCTGAACAGCATTTGTGGCCGCCCCTTTTCGTAAATTATCAGCTACGACCCACATATTTAATGTCTTGGGCTGTGATTCATCGCGGCGGATCCTGCCAACGAATACATCATCCTTTCCTTCCGCATACTTTGGCATCGGATAGGTAAATGTCGTAGGATCATCTTTGAGCGTAATACCTGGCTGATCACTTAACAAACGTCTCACTTCAATGAGGTCGAACTCATTTTCGAACTCAACATTGACCGCCTCAGAATGTCCGCCAACCACAGGGACACGCACAGCAGTCGCTGTTACATGAATCGAAGGATCCAGGATCTTCTTCGTTTCATTCGTGAGTTTCATCTCCTCCTTTGTGTACCCGTTATCGAGAAATGCATCACACTGAGGAATACAGTTTTTATCGATCGGATATTTATAGGCCATTTCACCAGAAATCCCATGCCGCTCGTTCTCCATTTGCTGAACTGCTTTCACTCCCGTTCCAGTAATGGACTGATAAGTAGAAACAACAACACGCTTCACTTTATAGCGCTTGTGCAGCGGTGCCAGTGCAAGTAAGAGCTGAATCGTGCTGCAATTCGGATTGGCGATGATCTTGTCATTTGCTCCCAACTCATGCCCGTTGATCTCCGGTACAACGAGCTTTTTCGTTGGATCCATTCTCCATGCGGAGGAATTGTCAATAACAGTCGTTCCGACTTCAGCAAATTTTGGCGCCCACTCCAGCGATGTTTCTCCTCCTGCGGAAAAAATAGCCACGTCAGGACGCATGGAAACCGCAGTTTCCAATCCTACTACTTTGTAGGTCAGTGAACCAAAATCCACTTCCATTCCCACCGATTTCTCCGAAGCCACCGGAATTAGCTCCGTGACAGGAAAATTTTGTTCCCTCAATACCTGAAGCATCACATTTCCAACCATTCCTGTGGCGCCTACGACCGCAACTTTCATATTACTATTTTAATGCGGCAAAAATAGTATATTTGATAGCATCCAATGTCACGGCATGAGGTACTTTTTTCTTTGGATTTGTCTTTGTACTCAGCTCAGCTTACACGGTCAAGTAAGTGAGGGATTCGATGACGGCAACTTTACCGCCTCCCCAAGTTGGATCGGTGATGATAGTGTCTTCACCGTTGTGAGCGTGAGCGGCAACATGCGTCTGCGTTCCAATAAATTATTGACAAACTCTTCCTATTACCTGAGCACTGCGTCCTCTGTATTCACGGACGCTCAGTGGGAATTTTTCGTGAACCTGCAGTTCAACACTTCAAGCGCCAATTACGTGGATGTTTTCCTCACGGCTACTGAAGCTAATTTATTTAGCAGCACATTGAGTGGTTATTTTGTGCGGATCGGGGGTACTGCGGATGAGATCTCACTTTACCGAAAACAAAGCGGAACGAACACAAAGATCATCGACGGAACGGATGGCATAACCAATGTGTCGAACAGTAACCTTAAGATCAAAGTCGTACGCACGGCCCTGGGCGACTGGACACTGCAGCGAGACAACAGTGGGTCCGGAAACAGCTATACGACAGAAGGTCAGATCAACGATGTGCTCGTGAATGGAAGTGCTTTCTTCGGCTTCGCAATTACCCACTCAACACTCAGCTTTATCCAAAAACATTTTTCGATGACATCTACGTTGGTCCTATAATTTACGACCTTACACCGCCGGAACTGACCTCCGCCAGTGCTATAAGTAGTACTCAACTTGATGTACTGTTCAATGAGCCGCTCGATCCTGCAACGGCAGAAAACGTCCTGAACTATACTCTGAACCCGTCACTACCGATGTCCGGCGCTGTTCTCGACGTCACCAATCCGGCGCTGGTGCATCTGACAACGGCAAGTGCGCTCACCAACGGGGGTTTCTACACCCTAAACGCCACAGGAATCGCCGATGAGGCACTCAATACATCCGGTGCTCAATCAACCTCATTTACCTATCTCTTTGCAGAAACGCCTGTAGCCGGAGATGTCATCATCAACGAGTTCATGGCCGACCCCAGCCCCAGTGTGGGGCAACCTGAGCTGGAATATATTGAGATTCACAACGTAAGCACTAAATATTTCAACCTGAACGGTTGGAAGGTCGGAGACGGCCCCACAATGGGCAGCATTCAAAACGACTGGCTCATTCCGGGAGGGTATAAAGTCTTGTGTGCCACCTCATCAACAGGGTCATTCGCACAGTCAGTTGCCGTGAGCAGCTTCCCCAGCCTGAACAATGCAGGAGACAGCATCATTCTCAAAGACAACACAGGATCGATTATCGACGCATTGTATTTCACTGACAGTTGGTACAACGATGACGCAAAAGCTGCAGGAGGTTTCTCTCTGGAACGCATTAATCCCCAAGATCCCTGCTCAGCGGCCGATAACTGGACGGCTAGCGCTGCATCCAATGGAGGGACTCCCGGAGTTCAAAACTCGGTATTTGACAATTCCCCTGATCTCCTTGCTCCTGATATCATCGAGCTTACCGCGACTGCACCAAATCTTTTGGAAATCCGATTCTCGGAAAACCTGGATTCCCTCTCGCTGGTCAATACCGGAATCATTACATCGCCTACGCTTTCAGTGCTAACACGATTCATTACCGGTACCTATGCAGATGCCATGACATTGCAGTTCAATGAGAATATTGTACCCGGAACTGTTTACACGATCTTACTCAGCTCACTTTCTGACTGTTGGATGAATAGCGCTGATCGCAATGGACAATTTATTTTACCTGATGAACCGATCTCGGGAGAGGTGATTCTCAACGAGATCTTATTCGACCCGATAACTGGTGGTTCTGACTGGATAGAAGTGTTCAATAATTCAAACAAAGTATTTGATCTTAAAGGATGGGAGATCGCCAATTACGACAATGACACGATAGATAATAACAAGGTGATAGAAACTCACTTTTTCCTGCTACCTGGAATGTATGCAGTCATTGGCGAAGATTCAGCTTTTGTCCTTTCACAATATCCATTTGCTGTTCCCGGATCTTTCGTTTTCAGTGACCTCCCCTCACTGAATGTCGATTCTTCTACTGTTTACCTGCTTTATGGCAATGAGCAGATCGACAAAGTGTCCTACACTGACGACTGGCACTTCAAGTTGCTGGATGTAACCGACGGTGTATCACTTGAACGGATCGATCCTTCGGGCGGTTCATCCGATCAGTTCAACTGGCATTCTGCCGCCGAGGCCGTTGGGTTTGCTACTCCCGGCGCAAAGAACTCTCAATATTATCCAGCCATTCAGAACGGATCGTTTTCGTTCAGCAGCGCAACTGTTTCCCCCGACAATGACGGTTTCGAGGATATTCTGCAGGTGGCCTACGAAATGAGCGAAGCCGGACTTCTCGGAACATTTACTATTTACGATGATCGCGGCAGAAAGATCCGCGAGCTTTTCGCTAACGAGCTTTTAGGCAGCTCAGGGAATTTCAATTGGGATGGTGTTACCGATGACAATGTAAAAGCGAGCATCGGAACCTACGTAGCTGTGTTCGAAGCCTTCTCATTAGAAGGCGGGATGCTGTTTACCGGGCGAAAAGCATTCACTGTGGCCGGAAGACTGTAAAATCAACACCCGGAATTTCATAAGTATTACTCCGATACACGCTCAATTTCAGAGAAGTACTAATTTTGAATTATCCGTAAAATCTACGCATTATGCAAGACAATTCATTGCTCACTTCCATCATGCCTGTTGCGTTGGGCATCATTATGCTCGGACTGGGTTTGTCTCTCACCATTGCAGACTTTAAACGCGTTGTAAAATACCCAAAGCCAGTTTTTGTGGGATTACTCTGTCAAATGTTCATTTTACCATTTGTGTGTTTTGGTATTGCACGGCTTTTCGGACTTGGTCCAGAACTCGCGGTTGGATTGATGTTACTTGCCGCATCCCCCGGCGGACCGACTGCAAACCTTTACAGCCATTTATCGAAAGGTGATGTTGCACTGAACATCACTCTGACGGCGATCAACAGTGTGCTTTCACTTTTTACCCTTCCGCTGATCGTGGAGCTTTCCATGTCCTATTTTTCAACTGCTTCAGAGATCGCGATGCCATTCAAAAAGATCGTAGAGGTATTTCTGATCGTATTAATTCCCGTTTCTCTTGGAATGATCATCAATGCAAAATTTTATGCGTTTGCCAGAAAAATGGACAAACCCGTGAAGATCCTATCAGCCTTGTTTTTAGTACTGGTCATTGTCGGAGCAGTACTCAAAGAAAAAGCACACATTGCAGAATATTTCCAGCAGGTTGGGCTGGCTGCGCTCACTTTCAATTTACTCAGTATGGCCATCGGTTTTTTTGTGCCACGCATCTTGAATATCGGAAAGGCAGAGTCCATCGCTATTGGCATGGAGATAGGCATCCACAATGGAACACTCGCAATTTTTATCGCTTTGAACACACTGGGCAACAGTACTATGAGCATCCCACCGGCTATTTACAGCCTCATCATGTTCTTTACTGCAGCCGCATTCGGTTTTCTGGTAAATCTGAAGAGAGCAAACTGACTTTAACGCTGACATATAAATGATTGAATCATGAAAAAGTGCCTTTTATTCTCCGTATTGATCTTCACACTGTCCGCTTTTGGACAGCAGTACAAGACCGCCATAGGAATCAAAGGTGGATATCCCGGATTCGGATCGCTCAACATCAAACATTTCTTCGGAGGATCATCAGCGATTGAAGGATCACTCGGCGGAGGAGCCAGACATATTTGGTTACAAGGCCTTTATGAGCGAAATAAAGCGCTCGATCAGGGAGTGGAGTGGTATTACGGTATAGGTGCTGATATCGGTTTCTGGACCAATGGTTACGCATATTATAACGCCGGTAAAAACCAATCTTACACTGGAGCATGGGGCGGATTGGATGGTGTTTTAGGGCTGGAATACACTTTTGAGGACATCCCACTGAACCTCGCAATTGATCTCGGCCCGAGTATTCGTCTTTTCCCTTATGTCGGGCTGACCTGGAACGGTGGCCTTGCCATTCGCTACGCATTCAGATGACTCCTCTTTCTCCCGGATCAAAAGGCTGGATCAAAAAATACTTTGATCTCGTAAACAAGGGACTCATCCGCTTGCGTGGAGATGTGCCCGAAAATGTGGATCGTTCAGCATTCATTCACGCTGCACTGGGACGAACCGGTATTACGTTTGGCTTTCCTTCCCGTTTACTTTTTGCGAAGAAGATCGATGACAACACATGGACCACCGAGGAAAAATTGAAAGTGCTACTGTTCGAATCCCATTTGATGGTGTTTCGTTCAAATCAAACTGAAGAACTTAACAACGATGCATTTATTAAAGCGCTGATCGATTTTTACGGACATCATTCTTCCGGTTCCATTTCAAGACTTTTCACCTTTTTTCGCAAAGAGAGTCATGAAGAACAATTGGAAACGATCTTCACCAAACGCGTTGACATAAAAAGCAACTACCTGGAAAATTCGTTCTGGGTGAATTACTTCAACAACGTGTTGATCTACCTCGACGTTATTTTGTTCCATGAATTCCTGCAATACCGCAAGAAGAGCACATTTTACAACTACGACGAGCTTGCCATGAATGCACTCACCGCGATCATTCTGGCCGCCTATTCGGACGGGGAGGTTGAAAAAAAGGAGAAAGATATGTTCTCCGTATTCTTGGCGTCAGCCAATCTTTCCGATCTGCACAGGGATATCATGGAGGAGCGCTTTGAAACGGGGTCGGACCTCGGGGATTTTACCGACTGCCTTCAAAACAATTGGATTTTCAGAAGGTATTTACTTGATCTTTCCACTTTTGTCATCGTTTCGAACCATGATGCAGCCACAGGAGAAAAAGAACATCTAAAAATGCTTTGCGCTCATTTTGACCTGGAAGAAAAAGAGCTGAACCGGTCCATGGCATTAACGGAACAATTTATCCTCAACAATTCCGACAAAATACAATTCTTAGGGGAATCGTCATCGATCGAGCGCGTCTACGGAAGTCTTTCCAAACGATGGGTGAAGGTACTTGGCAGAAACCGTGACAAGCTCGTTACGGAGATCCAACAGAGCAGGGAGCTGGTGGCTCTGATTCGAAAGTCAACAAAACAAGAGCTAACGAAGGAGGAAAAAGAGGCCGTAAAGAGCCAATTCATGGACATTGTAAAATCGATGCCCTCACTGGCTATCTTCCTGCTGCCCGGAGGCACTTTTTTATTACCCATCATTTTAAAGATCGTTCCTGATCTTATGCCCTCATCATTCCGGGAAAACGAGATCGAAAAAACGGATCAGTCGAGCTGAATACCCTTGATCCATTGCGTCATTGTATGCAGCACAAAAGGACTAACTGTTTCCTCCAGATCACCGTATTCCTGGATGTCACATGTATTACATTTCTGGAATAAATGATTAAGATCCGGGGCAAGGATCAGTTTAGATTGCGCCCTTGATCTTTTTGAAATATGTTTATCATATCCTTCCAGTGCCTCTGTTGGCGGAACCTGAATGTCTTGACCACCGTTAACGACGAGGATCGGCACCTTGATCTTCTTCAGATAATCCTTTGATTCAAACGTCACAAACTGGCGCATCCAGTCGTTATTGCCGAATAACATGATCTGAAATTTAAAAGCCATTGGTTCCGTCTCATCGCGGAATTCCTGAGGCGCTAAAACATACATAGAATCAAGGAACGTGTACATCGGATCCTGTACCTTTTCTGCAGTGTAATTACTGATAATACGGCACATCCCGGCAAATACAGCACTGTTCCATCGGGCATACTCCTCAGATAAACCAGCTTTCAAAGGAATGAGGTATTGTTGCCGGATCAACACATCTTTTCCGCTTGTTCCTACACTTGCCAGCTCCAGGATAAAGCGAACATCTTTATTTTTTGCGGCAACCATTAAAGCATGCATCCCCCCTTCGGAATGTCCGGCAATACCTATCTG